>JAPKCE010000563.1 GCA_028823075.1 Myxococcota bacterium | reverse complement strand
CAGCTTACGATGAAACCCGTGGCCTGTCCTTCACCCAAGTCGGTGACCATCCGCGCTATTCGGTTCGGCGCGGCAAACAATGGGCGACGGTGATCGCCGACCAACTCTTCCACAAGATTCGCTATGAGCGAACCAACCAGGCGGTTACCACACATGCTTTTGCCGGACACCAAGACGACGGCTGGCACTTGGTGGTTAATATGCAGCGATCCGATGCCTTTGAGGGCATCGGTCAATTGCATTTTGCCATCGACGAGCACGGTGTCTTTGCCGATGTAGAAAAAGAGGGCCAGCATCACCTGCTGCATTTGCCCCATGGCGGTCAGTTCACCATCAGCGACGGCTTTGATAGCCTGGGCAAACCTAGTTATTATAGTCGCGCAGTGCGCAAAGGTAGCTTTTCAGTCGATGAGAAGGTGCTGACTTTAACGCCTGAAAATAAGCAGGATAAGACCCGCGATGAACTTGCAAAAATGCCTGCAGAAGCTGCGCTCTTCGTTGTCTTTGAGCACACCTATCGCGGCCGACAAGCAGCGCGCTGGGTGACTCAGCGCGACGGCGATAAGTTCACTTTAAACAAAGGCTGGAGCGAAGCCACACTGGCGGCGATGAGCAAGCAAGGCTCAAGGCTTGTTTTGCACGATGCTCGCATGGCCTTCTCCTACGCCATCAAGCGCGACGGCCGCGACGGGTACGTTTACGACAAAAAGGTCTACACACACATTCATTCCCATCGCTTTGGCGCCACACGTACGCTCTACCTAATCGTCGAAGACAGCCTGCAGCGCTGGATTACAGGCTCGGCCGTTCATGGTGGCTATAAAAAGATTACCTTCGCTGAGTTTGAGCCTGATGAGCCGCCCAGCGAACGTTATGTTCTCAAGGCCTGGGACGGTGATAAACCAGGTTATATCATCGGCAACCCCAGCGGTTTTGAGACCGAATTTGGCATGGTCGATAAAAGCGACGCTTATAAATGGACTCCGAAAGGTGGCGTCGAACCGCGCACGCTAATTTGGGGCGGCACGGATCTGGGCAAATCGTTTAAGGCTGTGGGCTTGGTGCGCTACGATGGTGCCGAGGACTTTGAGATCACCCCCTACCTCAAACAACTGGCCTATGTGGCGAGCAAGAACGGCCGAGAAGGCGCCAATATCGGTGGTGTTCAACACAGCTGGTACAGCGACGTCGACGGCCTAGTGTTCAAGGGCCTGCAAGATACGCCAACCTATAAAGCGACCAACCATTACCAAGAAAAGGCCGACCTTTCGATCGACGGCAAAAAACAGCGCAGCATCACACGCTTGGTGGTGGGCGAAAAACAGAGCGCAAAGTTCCATGAAATCACCTTGCTGCAAAGCAATGCGGCACTCGAAGACACCCAGTATTTGGCGCGTAGTGATGAGGGCTGGCGCCATTATCGCGGCAACGACCCTCTGAGTGCCACGTTTAAAGAAATCGCCTTCCGACATCGCTGGGACGAAGCGAAAGTCGAAGAGAAAGAAGAGAAAGAATCGAGCGACGCCCTAGCCGCTGATGCGGGTGCCGATGCGGGTGCCATAGAAAAAGAACCCGAACCCTTTGTCGCCGATGAGCCGCGCTTTCACTTCCTTGGACGTGATGATCAAGGCTGGGTGGAAGTCCACCACGGTCAACAAGGTCTGCGCTCACGCGGCTTCGCTACAACACAGGCCGCAGTCACCCGAGTCGGCGATGACGATAACGATGACGAACTAAAAATGAAGCCGAAAGAACGAGGTAATATTAGCATCCAAGTGCTGCCCGACGGTGAATTTATCTACACCGCCAAAATGGGTAAAAACCAAGTCCTGGTCCACGCTGGCCGGACCATGGTTCAGGCGACGACCATCGATGGCATTTGGAGTTTCCCAAATGGTAAAGTCGCGGCGACTCTTAGTCGAGGTGACAAGAAACAAGCGATGTTCGAGACCTCGCTGAGCCCGCTAGCAGACAAGATCGAAAAGACCTTCATTCTCGACAACAAAATCTTTGTCGCTCAACTTAAAATCGGTGATCAATTCATGCTTTGGTCAACCGTCGGTCGAAGCGGCTTGTTCAAA
>JAPKCE010000562.1 GCA_028823075.1 Myxococcota bacterium | reverse complement strand
CGATAACTCTTCGTTATGCCCTGCGCGCACGGCAAGGGCCCGCATGCCTAGGATATCAACTTCCATTTCGTCGATCAGATCGGCGATCATCTCATGCTTGTCGATGCTCTTGCCCATGCTCGGGCGTTCGGCCGCGTAGGCTTTCGCCATGCGCAGCGCCGATTCGCAGAGTCCGATGGACTCAAAGCCCACGGCTATTCGTGCGTTGTTCATGAGCATGAGCATCAACTTAAAGCCATCGCCGCGCCCACCGATCAACTCGGCCGGAGATTCTTCGAAGGTGATGGTGACGGTGGCTGACCCGTGATGTCCGAGCTTTTCGTCGATGCGTTCGAGCACGCTATGGCGAACCCGCTTACCGTTCTCGTCTTCACTAAAAGCACGCACCAGATAGAGCGATAAGCCGGCCAATCCGGGATGGGTTTCCGGATCTTCGGAACGAGCGATAACGATATGGTATTTGCCATGCCCCGAAGAGATGAAAATCTTGCTGCCGGTAACTCTCCACTCACCCTGCTCATCGAGCTTGGCATAGCTTCGAATGTTGGCAAGGTCGCTGCCCGCATGGGCCTCGGTTAGATCCATCGAGCCCCAGTCCAGGCCCTTGCGTATGCGCTCAATATCGGCATCCCAACGGCTGCTGAGTAACTTGAAACTCTGTGGGTCAATCACCGCACTGCCTTCGTCGATCGACCACAGGAGGAGGCACATGGCGATCCCGGTATGAAACCCGAAATGGCTCATGGTGCTGCAGTCGCCTCGAGCCAGAAGCTCGACGTTGAGGTAGTAGAGCATTATGGGACAGTTCATCCCCCCCAACTCTTCCGGCAGACAAAGGGCGTGGAGATCGAGTTCGGCGGCCGTATCGGAAATCGCCTGCATACGCGGCGCGGTGATGATCTCGCCGTCGACCACATGCATCTCTTGGCGGTCGATCTCCCGGGTGAAGGGCGCGATTTGATCGCCCGAGAAAGCGCCGAGAAGCTCCATCACTTGCTTGTAGGATTCGAGCATTTCGCTGTTATCAAAATCGGTGTTGGGAAATTCTGCTGCTTTGATCAGCGGCGGCCAGTCGACCCCTTTGTTCATGTAAAACTGTAGGTCCGCATTGTCGGTGTAAAAGTTAGCCATCATGGGTTCCTAATTAAAGAGGGCAGCGCGGGTCATGCGCAGACATTCTTCTTGAAGTCGGTTGGGGTCGAGCTGGTCGTCGCCGAGTAGGCCGCGGGCAGCATCGGCGAGAGCAAAGGCGCCGAGCGCCAGAGCGGCAGTATGGGCTACAAAGGCTTCTGGATCGAGTTCTTGACGCACGGTCCCGGCATCTTTGCCTTTGACTAAGCTGGCGGTGAAACGCTGCATCCAAGGCGCTAGGGTGGCGCCGAGGCGTTTCGATAGACCATCAGGGTTATCGAGGATCTCGCGCAGAATGAGGCGCGCCCTATCTTTGTCTTCGGCAAAGAAATTCATGGTTTCGCGCATGGTCAAAGTAAAGCGATCTTGCCCGTCACCCTTGCTCTTAAGCACCCTGGGTAAGACCTGGGCCCAGCCCGAGAAAATGGTATCGAGCACGGCCTGTCTCAAGGCGTCCTTGGACGGGAAATGGTGGAGTAGAGAAGGCTTTCGCAGGCCGACCTTGTCGGCGATGCGTTGCAAGCTGGTACCCTCGTAGCCATTCTCGGCGAGCATCTGGGTAGCGGCTGCTAGGATGCGCGCTCGCATCGGAACGCTTTCGGGGTTGGGCTGGGGCTTCATTTTCCTTGATCTTTCCTACCTGGCTTGGGCAAAGAGGTGCCTACCTACCGATCGGTAGGCAAGAATAAAATACAGGTGAGGTGAAGAGAAGCGATGAAGAGCAACGATTATTTAGTGCGCTGGAGCAAGAAGGGCTGGTTCCGCAGCTTGGCAAAGAATCTTGGTATTCCAACGCCCGTGGAGCTTCGCCGGCTCAACACTGCGTTTTCAAACAGCGATTTTGCAGGTAAAAATGTTGAGTTTGGCGGTGGTGCTTTGGCGCCTCGTTTGGAGGCCTGGGCGAGCGGGCTTGGCGCCAAGGTCCAGCATCAAGGAAAGCTTGATCTGCTT
>JAPKCE010000561.1 GCA_028823075.1 Myxococcota bacterium | reverse complement strand
CCTCGTTCTGCGGTTTAACTTTGGTCGCCTGGCGTGCTTTCCATTGCTCCAACAGGTCAAAGGATAGATCGCTGTGCCCCACCCCAGCAACGGGAGGAAGGTCTTCCTTTTCGACCTCTTGCTGGCGCTGCAAGGGTGTTCCGATCTCAACGGTCACCTAGCGTTTGCCCTGCGACGCTGCCGCAGCCTTTTCTGCCAATCGAGCGTCTTGCGGGCCCTGAACCATCGCCATTCGTTTTCGGAAGTCCGTCTTATCCAAAGCCTTCTCAATGGCCGCCTCACGGCTAATACGCCCGGCTTCAACATGTTCATATAAAGCTTGATCCATGGAGATCATACCGAGGCGTTTACCCGACGAGATGTAACTCCCGAGCTGATGCGATTTCCCCTCGCGGATAAGGTTCGGTAGCGCCGGTGCCGAGAACATCACCTCTACAGCCGCACAGCGACCTCCGCCAATGCGCTTAAGCAACTGCTGCGCCACCACACACTTCAAACATTCGGCGAGAACCGAACGGACCGCCTCCTGTTCTTCTGTAGGAAAGACGTTGATGATACGATCCACCGTCTTTGCTGCCGAATTCGTATGCAGAGTACCGAAGACGAGCAGGCCCGATGAGGCGGCGTTTAAAGCCAACGAAATGGTCTCAAGGTCACGCATTTCTCCCACCAAAACCAGGTCGGGATCTTCGCGAACCGCAGCGCGTAAAGCATCAGAAAAGCTTAGCGCATGCTGGCCGATTTCACGCTGCGAGATGATCGCCTTTTTATGTTGATGAACAAATTCCACCGGATCTTCGATCGTGACGATATGCATGGAGCGCGTGGCGTTCATGCGATCGATGATCGCTGCCAAAGTGGTCGATTTACCCGAACCCGTGGGGCCGGTCACCAACACCAAACCGGCGCGCATCTCGAGGATGCGCGACAGCACCGAAGGAAGCGCCAACTGCTCCATCGTGAGGATGGTCGTGGGAATGGTACGAAAGACGGCACCGAAGCCGTGTTCTTGCATGAATAGATTGACGCGAAAGCGCGCCAAACCGGGAATTTCGTAGGCAAAATCCAGATCTCCGCTCGCCAGAAAGCGCTGCCAATAAGCGGGCTCCGGCACGATACCTTGTATCATCGCCACATAATCTTCGTTGCTGATCGTTCGGTAGCGCAAGGGCTCGATCTCGCCGTTCAGGCGGAACATTGGAGGGCGAGAGACGCTGAAATGAAGGTCGGATGCGCCGCGCTCGACCATGAGTTGTAAAAAGCGGTCGACTCGGTTGCTGCGTACGATACTCATCGCTCATCTCCCTCCTTATTAGGCACTGGAATCGTCGACCCGGAAGCCTCTAAATCACCGAGAAAATCCGCACTAACAAGGTTTTCGAACAAGGATTTTTCCTTCGAGCGTATATAAGCATCTTCAGCACTCAACATGCGCTTTTCAACCAGTTCGAGCATGGCCATATCGGCGGTACGGTTGCCCTGGTTCTTACCCATCTGCATGGCGGCGCCGAGCTGGAAGGTTTTATCATCACGGATCATGTTACGTACTGAAGTCGTCGCCATCAGAATCTCGAAACAGGCGACACGCCCCTGTCCGTCCATACGCGGTAAAAGACGCTGAGACACGACGATCTGCAAACTCTCGCTCAAGGCCAAGCGCACCTGCTGCTGCTCGTTAGGTGGGAAGGAATCGATGATGCGATCCACCGTTTGCGGCGCTGATGTCGTGTTGAGCGTACCGACCACCAAGTGACCTGTCTCCGAAGCCTCGAGGGCCATACGGATCACTTCGGGGTCGCGCATATCCCCGACGACGATGATATCCGGGTCCTCACGCAGGGCGCCGCGCAGCGCGTTGGCAAAACTTTGTGTATGTTTACCCACTTCGCGCTGGTTAACCAAAGCCTGCTTGTTGGTGTGCACAAACTCGACCGGCTCTTCGAGCGATAAAATATGGCAACGTTTCTCTTCGTTGAGCAGGTTGACTAAGGCCGCCAAGGTGGTCGACTTACCCGAACTCGCAGGCCCGGCAACGATGACCATCCCCTGGTGAAAGTCTTTGATCTGCGCCACGTGGTCGGGCAGG
>JAPKCE010000560.1 GCA_028823075.1 Myxococcota bacterium | reverse complement strand
GTCACGAAAACGAAATCACCAAAGGCACCTGGACAGCGATTATCTGGACTTTAGTCGCCGATGGCGGCGCCGTGCTCATCGGGCTCACCGGCCGCGCTATCCTGACCGGCTCCGACCTTGGAGCCGGAGGGCAAGACGTTCTGCCTTTGTTGGTTGCGCATCTGCTACCCGCCTTTCTCGTCGGTCTTTACATCGCCATCGTTTTATCGGCGACAATGAGTACGGTCGACAGTCTGCTCGTGGTGGCTTCGAGCGCCTACGTTCGCGATTACTACCAGCAAATCAAACATCCCGAGATGAGTGATGAAAGCCTGCTAAAAATGAGCAGGAACGCTACCTTTGCGCTTGCTGCTGTAGCCTTCGCACTAGCTATGGGTGTCGCTTGGCTATCCCCCACGCGCACAATATTCTGGTTCGTTATCTTCGGGTGGTCTGGAATCGCGGCGACCTTTTGTCCCACTATGATCCTCAGCCTCGCCTGGGATAAATTTAGCGCTCAAGGTGCCATGGGAGCGATGATCGCCGGCTTCATCGGAGTCCCTATTTTCAAATTCGGCGCCACAGCAATTCCTGGTTTCACTGGCGTCTTCTTTAGTGAACTCGGTGAACTGGCTCCTGCCTTTTTGCTCAGTTTCATCGTGGGTGTCCTGTTGAGCTACAGGCAATCTTGGGCCGAACAGAAATAAGCAACTCCTGGCGCCCTTGCGCGCGACGCATGGTCTACGCCACAAGTCGCACATCAGACTTATGAGGAAAAATATGAACCACCCGGCCCCCTTTTCGGCGCGCAGCTACGCTTTCACCAAATACGGGTTTTGCCCCAACTGGATCGGCGGCGACTGGAAGCCCGCAAATTCCGATCAAACCATCGACGTTATCAACCCGCGCCACGGGCTCGTCATGGGCAGTACAGCCAAGTCAAATTCCAGTGATATCAGCGACGCAGTGGCTGCTGCTAACAAAGTAGCACCCAAATGGCAGAGCACCCCGTTAAAGGAACGTGTGCAGGTTTTGTTTCGCCTTAAACAGCTCATGGAACGGGATTCTGAAGAGCTCGGCTGGTTGGTAAGTCACGAAAACGGCAAAACCCATGGAGAATCCGTCGCCTCGGTAGCCAAGGGCGTCGAATGCGTTGAGATGGGCATCTCCTTACAGAATATGATCGCCGGCGGACAACTCGACGTCAGCCGCGGGGTCAATTGCGAGGTGAGTTATCAGCAACTCGGCGTTTGCGCCGGTATCAGCCCCTTTAACTTCCCGCTCATGGTGCCGCTTTGGATGCTTCCTCAGGCCTTATTGGCGGGCAATACCTTCATCCTTAAGCCGAGCGAGCAGGTCCCCTATTCGGCCATGCGCCTCGCCATGCTCTTTCAAGAAGCTGGGCTCCCCGACGGCGTCTTTAACATCGTCAACGGCGCCCGAGAAGCCGTCGAAGGCATCTGCGACAACCAAGAGATCAAAGCATTAGGCTTCGTCGGCTCCACCCGAGTAGCGCGCATCGTCTATGATCGCGGTGGCGCCACGGGCAAACGGGTTCTCTGCCTCGGCGGAGCAAAAAACCACCTCGTTGTTGTTCCGGATGCCGAACCCAACATGACCAGCCAAAACGTTGTCGCGTCGGCCTTCGGCTGTGCCGGGCAACGCTGCATGGCCGCTTCGGTCATGCTAGCAGTAGGTAACGTTGATAAGATCATCGAAGGCATAAAATCCCATACAAGCGAGATGAAACTGGGCGACGATATGGGCACTATCATCAACGAAATCAGCTTCGATCGAATCACAAAATACATCGACGAAGCCGAAGAACAAGGTGCTAAGGTCATCGTCGACGGGCGAGGAGCCAAAGTCGACGACGCACCCGGCTACTGGATTGGCCCAACGATCATCGACAACGTCACTGCTGACATGCCAGCGGGACGGGAAGAGATTTTTGGCCCCGTGCTAAGCATCATCCGCACGGACTCGGTCGACGAAGCGATCGCTATCGAAAATGCTAACCCTTATGGCAACGCAGCGGCAATTTTCACCAGCAACGGTGGAACAGCGCGCTACGCCGTCGAGCGCTTCAAAGCGGGCATGTGCGGGG
>JAPKCE010000559.1 GCA_028823075.1 Myxococcota bacterium | reverse complement strand
GTCTGACTTCCCTCTTAGTAGAGGGTTTATTTAGCCCTAATTTTGGGCTAGTGATCGCCCATGAAAAACCTGCTGTTTACCTTCGCTCTGCTCGGCATCGCTTGTGTCGAACGATTGCCCGGACTCGGTCCCGAGGCGACCTATGCCATCATTGAAGGAACGGTCCGAGGAGGTGTTGACGGAACCAACGCCACGGCAATGCTCATTAATGCTCGCGTTGAAATCGCCGGCGTGGGCTTGCTTACCAGCGACGACTACGGTTTTTTCCGCTTACCGCGCCTACCCACCGGTGCAGAGACCCGGCAGCTTGAATTCGTGGTTTACGAACCGGGCTCGTCTTTGGACGCGCCACCGGTCGGCCGGCGTATTTACCAGCTTCCAGCCCACGCGGTCGGGCAGGTTCTCGTCGATATTGCGGTAGGTGCTCGGGGTAGCATTAATGGCCGAGTGTCCATGCCCAACCGCCCGCATCATGGTGGTGTTATCGTTTTCGTTGACGGTATCCCCGGTGCTGACGACCTGAGCGGACCGGACGGTAGTTTCTTCATTCATGGCGTGCCCGCCGGTGAGGCGCAGATCCGCTTTATGTTCGAAGACTATCGAGTTAACCCAAGCGATGGCCTGACGGTGTCGGTGACGGGCAATCAAGCGACGAACATCGCCGATTCCATTGAGTTGCTCGAGCCTGTGGGCGAGCCAGTATTAGCGCCCGTTCAAGGGCAGATCGAATTTGATGATGGCGTTTCAGCCAGCGAACTTGAATTGGTGCTCGCACCGCTTCTGGCCAGACCTTGGTCGGGCGCACCGACGGCCGACGTCTCACCCGTCAAAACCCTGAGCATCCCGGCCGATGGTAGGTTGTACTTTGCGCTTGATTATCCCGAACCCTATACGCTTACACTGCGCAGCCGAGCGGACTCGGCAGGGCTGCCGCTGCGTCAATCCCGGCGCTTTTATGTCACGCCTGGAACCACCGGTCTGACCTTTAGCGCGACTCTTGCGGCCTTTGACAACGATGGCGACGGAACTCTCGATACGGCCGATTCTGATGGCGACGGTATCAGCGACGCCGAGGATGATGACCCCGACGGTGATGGCTGCCTCGATGAACCCGAGCTAACGAAAAACGATGCCTTGAGCTGCGGGGATCGGGACGGCGACGGCGTCGCCGACGGCTTCGACGCCGATGATGACGGTGACGGCGTAGCCGACATTGAAGAGGTGACCGCTGGAGCCGACGGTCGAACAAGTGACCCGAACCAGGCCGATAGCGAGCAAAACGCTGCGCTTCAAAGCCCCGACGGCAACTTGGCTCTGGAGCATCCCGATGCCAGCCTCGAGCAACTGCAACCATCGAGCGGGCATTCAATATTTTCTGAAATTGCCGCCCATTCCGCATTTTTTGGCGGGGCGCTAATATCGCCGGTCTACGCGCTGGCTGCTGTCGAGTCCGGCGGCGTTTTTCAGCTGCAATTGCATGGCTATCAAGGGACCAACGAGCGATTGCGCATCGTTATCATCGAGGATTGTAGCGGCGCCTGTGACGACACTTTAGTCGAACGGATTCTTCCCGGCGAAACGGTCGACTGCGTGGGCAGCGCACGAGGACGAAAGGTCTGTCCTGCGGAGGCTTTGCGCCGCGAGTACAACGGCGCAACCCTAGTTTGGATCCATGCATCGGCCAGCGCTCCGCCAACGGCGCTTTGCGGCGACGGTGTGGTTCAACCCGGAGAAGAATGTGATGACGGTGACGCCGACGACTACAACGGCTGCGACCGTCGCTGCGTTCGTGCTCGCTGCGGCGACGCTGTGGTCCAAACGGGCGAAACCTGTGACGATGGAAATCTCAACAATGCCGATAGCTGCACGCGAGTTTGCCAAATGGCTCGCTGCGGAGATGGCATTAGTCGGCTCGACCGTAGCGCCGGTGAAGCAGATTATGAGGCTTGCGACGATGGCAACGACAACAACCAAGATAGCTGTACGACAGCCTGTCAAATACCGGCCTGCGGCGATGGCTTTTTGAATACTGATGCTGAGCGTTGTGACGATGGCAACCAGGATGAATGGGACGCTTGCCTTAACAACTGCA
>JAPKCE010000558.1 GCA_028823075.1 Myxococcota bacterium | reverse complement strand
CGACCGGTGAGACCCAGCTGACCTGGTTGTCCTCGATGCGGGCCTCATCCGTGCCGATGATGCGGATGGTGCGCTCCGCGCTGTGCTGGTCCTCGTACGTCACCGTCGCGCCGAAGAAGACCCGGTCCTTGTCGGGCTGGGAGAGCGGGTCGACGATCTCGGCGATCTCGAGCCGTTTGAGCAGATAGCGCATCCGCCCGTCGATCTGGCGCAGGCGTTTTTTACCGTAGATGTAATCGCCATTTTCCGACCGGTCGCCATTCCCCGCCGCCCAGGAGACGGTCGCCACCACCTCGGGCCGCTCGACCCGGCGCAGCCGGTGCAGCTCGGCGCGCATGGCCTCAATGCCGGTCGGCGTGATGTAGTTTTTGGGTGCGTTGGCCATGTAGTATAAACTAGTGAAATTATGATCCGCATCAATGACACAATATCTATTCAGCCGGATGAAATCGAAGAACATTTCATCCGCGCCGGCGGGCCGGGCGGCCAGAACGTCAACAAGGTGTCGACCGCGGTGCAACTGCGTTTCGATGTTCACCGTTGCAAATCTTTGACCGAACGAGTGCGCCGTCGTCTGGAATCACTCGCCGGGTCGAAGTTGACCAAAAACGGCGTCATTATCATCACTGCGAACCGTCACCGCACTCAGGAGGCAAACCGCCGTGATGCTCTTGATCGCCTCATTGCGATGATCATCGAGGCTGACCAACGCCCTAAATACCGCGTCACCACTCGACCAGGTCGCGCAGCAAAGATGCGGCGTACCGATAGCAAGGTGAAGCGCGGCAATGTCAAGAAACTGCGCTCCAAGAGGATTTCACGTGAAGATTAGACGCTGTTATCGGTTAGAATAAAAAACTAAATTTAGTGAGAATTTTGCTATATTTTGGTCCTAGTGCGCGTTGTTATTTTTGATGATATTGGGGGCAGCGGAATAACTACGTTCGATAACGCGAATGTTATTTGAGTATCCTTACTAACCCAGGGCGCGTGTTAATACTGAACAACATCGAATGAACGGGTTTATAGTTAACGAATGAGCATACCTGCCGTTGTTTTCGGGTCGCCTGTTACATCGAATATTTTTGGTGTTACCGGGATCGTTGAGGTGGATGCTGGTCTGGGTCGGGTTCAGGTCCCTCACGGTGATTTTCTTCTTTCGGCGGAGTATGCCCGTGTCGGGCCGCATTTGTCGTTATCCGAGGGCGAAACGAGCGTTCTCGTCAAAAACTTTTTCACATTCAAGACTGCCCCCGACCTGTTAACGGAGGACGGCAGTTCCGTCATCGATGGTGCGCTTGCAATCAGGCTCGCTGGACCTCTTGCGCCGGGTCAGTTTGCGCAGGTTGGCCAGTTGGCGCAGGTCACTACCTCACCGTCGATTGGCGTGATTGAAAAGCTTGAAGGTATTGTCTCGCTGACCCGGACTGATGGTACGACGGTGCAGGCTGCGAAGGGTACTCAGGTTTTTACCGGTGACATAGTGACGACGGGAGCCGATGCAAATGTCGGCATCAAGTTTGCCGACGAAACCAATTTTGCTCTTGGCGAGAGCGGCCGGATGGTTATCGATGAAATGATCTATGACCCTGGAGCGAATACCGGGAGCAGTTCGTTCAGCGTTGTTAAGGGTGTTTTCTCTTTCGTGTCGGGCAAGGTAGCCAAGTTTGGCGACGACGCGATGGTTGTGAAAACGCCTGTCGCCTCGATTGGTATTCGTGGGACGACGGTTGCTGGTAAGGCTGCTGCCGAAGGCACGTCGAACTCGATCACACTTTTGCCTGATGCTGACGGGGGTGTTGGCCAGATTGCAGTGAGTAACTCAGCTGGTACACAGTTTATGTCTGTTCCCTTCCAGACGACGACTTTGAGTAGTGCCTTTACGCCACCGGCTGTGCCGGTTGTGCTGCCGAGCAACCAGCTCCAGAATCTTTATGGCAACATCAAGACGTCGTTGTCGGTCACGCGCACCACCACGCCTGAAAAGCAAAGTGATAACGCTGGCACCTCCAACAACGAGGGAGCTGCAGAAGCAGCACCCGAAGGCGAGGGCGAGGGCGAGGGCGAGGGCGAGGGCGAGGGCGAGGGCGAGGG
>JAPKCE010000557.1 GCA_028823075.1 Myxococcota bacterium | reverse complement strand
AGCTCCGGCGCCGACGATGGTATGAAGCTCATCGATAAAGAGCAGTACCTGACCGTCGCTGTCCTCAACTTCTTTCAGGACGGCCTTAACGCGCTCTTCGAACTCTCCGCGGTATTTTGCGCCCGCGAGCATGGCGCCGATGTCCAAACTGATCAGACGTTTTCCTTTGAGCGTATCCGGAACGTCGCCCGAGGCAATGCGCCTAGCGATGCCCTCGGCGATGGCAGTTTTGCCCACACCGGGCGGACCGACCAGCACCGGATTGTTCTTGGTTCGACGAGTCAAGATACGCATAGCGCGGCGGATCTCTTCGTCGCGGCCGATCACCGGATCCAAGCGCCCGGCTCTCGCAAGTTCAGTCAGGTCGGTGCCAAAGCGGCCCAAGGCTTCAAAACTCTCTTCTGGGTTTTCACTGTCGACCCGTTCGGCGCCGTCGGTCTTAACACTGCTCGTCAAAGTCTGCGAGTCGAGCCCCGCATCTTTGAGCAACGCGCCTGCTTGTCCCGCCGCCGCCGCGACTCCCATGAGTAAGTGTTCAGTGGACAAAAAGTCACTGCGACTGACTTTGCGACTTACCTCGGCCTTCTGCACCGCCTCTTGAAAGGTGCGTCCGGGCATGGGCATCTGCCCGCCGCTAACTTGCGGCATCTGCTGTAGCGCTAAATCGATGGCCTCTGCCAGGCGTTGGCGGTTGCCGGATTGATCGACGAGGGAGGCCATTCGCCCCTCGCGCTCATCGAGAAGCGCCGCCAACAGATGTAAGGAGCTGATCTCGGAATGTTGCGCGCTGGCAGCCCGCTCTGGCGTAGCGCTGAGGACGTGGCGACAGCGGGCGGTTAGGCGTTGGTCGAGCATAGGCGACTCCGATCTACTGCTTTTAAACTAGGCAGAACTGCTCGTTTCGCAAGGAGTTCATGCCTCGTCGTCCTCGTCGTCCTCGTCGTCATCATCATCGCCTCCTTCGAGATTAAGGCTATTCACGCGATCGATGGCCGCGCGCAGGATGTCCTCGTGGTCGAAGGCCAAGGTGATGGGACCATGACCGGTGAGCAGGCTAGCGATGGGCCAAAAACAAGCCTTCGCCGCGTCGTCGCCAGCTTTAATCAGCGGCTGCTCGCTGAGCAGCGCGATAAAAGCGATGGTGATGGTCTGACCGCGAGGGTCTCGCCCGGGATCGCCAAAGGCCGCGAACTGAACAAGTTCCTCGGCGCCTAGCTGTAAACCGGTCTCCTCATAGAGTTCGCGAGCCGCCGCCTCAGCGAGACCCTCGCCCTCATCGACAAAACCTCCGGGCAGGGCCCAGCAACCAGCGTAGGGATCATAGGCACGCTGCACACAAAGCAAGGCAGGGCCGTGCTCCGAAGGCACAAAGACCAAAAGGTCTACTGTCACAGCAAAGCGATGCGGCTCGGGCATAAGCAGCTCCCCCGCAAAACTAAGCGATGGCTAGCCCCGGAGCAATTTTACGAAACCAAGTGCCTAACGCAGTTTGGCGCCAGGGTAGTAATGCTCGAGAATTTGCGTGTAGCTTTTGCCGCGCTCGGCAAGCCCCTTGGCGCCCCATTGACTCATACCCACACCGTGACCGGAGCCATGACCGTGGATCACCAACTGGCGACCCTTGATCTCAGCCGTAAAATCGGCGCTTCGGAGCACCGCCCAACCCAGCACTTTGCGCAGGGCCTGAGCGCTGATCAGTCGGGTTTTTTTTGTGCCAACAGCTTGCAGCTCTTTAACTCGATGAGAGACCGTAAAACCGGTGATGCGAAGCTCCTTTAGCTCGCCGACCCCTAGTTTTTTCCCGGCGACCTTAACGTGCATTGCGGCGCGCCAGTTAATACGATTGCAAGCCAAGTCCGGGCTCACGACGGACTTTAAATACGGTTGATCCTTACCCCAAACTTCACCTGCTGTAGCCGTCCGCCCTGCGGCACAGGCATGGTAATAGGCCGAGATGGGCTTGCCCTTATAGCGCAGCACCTGCCGACGCGTCGCTCGTGTCGCATCGCGCACCGGCTGCGGAACTCGCTCCAGCCCGCGAAAGACTTGGCTGCTGACATCGGCCGTCAGGGCAAAGCTCCCTTTGACCTGACGGCC
>JAPKCE010000556.1 GCA_028823075.1 Myxococcota bacterium | reverse complement strand
TAGAGCTTGCGGCATGATCGGCGACAACGTTTCGGGCTTTTTATCTTTATAGGTGATCTGCAAACTCGAATAGATCAGCTTAATCGAGTTCTCATCGGCACCAAAGCTTTGCACTTGAATCGGCTTGATGCCTTTTTTATGCAGGCTTTCGAGCGTCTTTTTGGCTTCTTCATCTTGATTCTCGGGGGCTTCGAGCAGGCCTTGCTCAACGGGGTCCAGATGCACCACTTTATAGGTGAGTTGGCCGCCAGAAACGGCGATGAATTCACCGATCTTATCCGTGATATCACGTTCAAGCGTCTGCAGTTGGTTGGGCATTTTTACCGAAGGGCTGATGTACAACCGCAGCTCAACCGGTGAGTCGAGGTTGCTCAGGATACGTCCCGTAGCGGGGCTGACTGTGAACAGACCTTCGGAGGTCAAGTCGATACGGCCCAGCGAATGACCGCCGAGAGCGATGTTGAGTAGCATCACGGCAGCCAGAGCGAGGCCTCCGCCGAGAGCCAAATTACGCCGTTCAGCCGGGCGCGTGATGCCGCTGATGGTGAGCACGTCCAGCAGTAAGAATCCGGCCGTCATAAAGAGGAAGTACAGTAGCGAGCGGAAGTCGATGACGCCGCGGGTGAACTGTTCAAAATGTTTGGTCACCGCGACGTTGTCGCGCAGAGTCGAGCCCAGGCCCGGAATCCAGTTATCGAACTGTACCGAGATGAAGTCGTAGCCGAGCAGGGTAAAGGTCACGGCGATAATCAAACCGACGATGAAGGCGACGATCTGGTCGCGACTAATACCCGAAGCGAAGAGCCCGGCAGACAGGAAGAAGCCGCCGAGAAGCACAGTACCAATATAGCCGGCGATCATGGGGCCGAGATCCGGGTTGCCGACGCCGAACAAGAAGGCGGGAACGGTGGTGGTCGCAGCGACGGCGACGGCGAAGAAAATCAGGCCGGCGAAGAACTTAGCCAGCACCAACTGACTGACTTGGACGGGCAAGGTGCGCAGCAGTTCAAAGGTGCCCTGACGCCGGTCTTCTGCCCATAGGCGCATGCTCACAGCTGGCATGAAGATAGCCAGAATCCAGGGCATGAAGGTGAAGAACTCGCGCATCTCGGCGCGCTTCATAAAGAAGAAGGTCGCCATGAATAAGCCCGTGTTGAGCACCGCGAAGACGAGCACAAAGACATAGGCGATCGGAGCGTTAAAATAGGCTTTGAGTTCACGTTGGAAGAGCGCTTTAAATGCAGTCATTTTATTGCTCCTTTTTCGGCGCTAGGCTGTTGGGTGAGTTCGAGGAAAATCTGCTCTAGGCTGAGGCTCTCGGGTACCAATTGAGCAATGGGCCAGTGGTTAGCCTGCAGTTTTTCGTTGAGCGCTCGCCACATGTTCTGTTCGGGGGCGTGATCGATGATCAAGGTGGCCTGACCGTCTTGCTCCCGCTCAATATGCACCTGGGTGACACCGGCGATACCTCGAACCGCACCGGCTAGGTCGGCCGCTGGCGCCGCAGCTTCGAGTGTCCAGCGGGTATTTGGGCGCACTTGGCGCTGCAACTCTTCGAGGCTGCCGTCGGCGATCAGTTTGCCCTCATCGATGATGATCACCCGGTCGGTGTTGGCGCTCACCTCGCTAAGGATATGGCTCGACAGCAGAATGGTTTTTTCTTTGGCGAGTTCGGCGATGAGCTCGCGCATCGCCATGGTCTGAATCGGATCGAGCCCCGAGGTCGGCTCATCGAGAATTAGTACTTTAGGGTCGTGCAGCAGGGCCTGAGCCAGCCCGACGCGCTGCTTAAAGCCCTTCGAGAGCTCGATGATCGGTCGTTTGAACACGGGCTGAAGACCGCAGGCTTCTACGACCCAGTCGACGCGTTTCTTTGCATCTTTTACACAGCGAACCGAGGCGATGAACTGCAGGTATTCGTCGGCCTGCATCTCGGGGTAAACGGGCGTGAGCTCGGGCAAATAGCCAAGCTGCTCTCGCACTTCGAGTGGGGCATCAACGGTAGATTTCCCGCCGACCTCGATGCTGCCGTTGGTGGGCGAGAGGTAGGTGGTAGTAAGACGCATGGTGGTTGACTTGCCGGCGCCGTTAGGCCCGA
>JAPKCE010000047.1 GCA_028823075.1 Myxococcota bacterium | reverse complement strand
GACCGGCCCTGGAGGGACCATACAACGAAAGTCGTCTTCGCCACATGCCGGCGAGGCCTGTATCGCATGGTTCATGTGAAAGTTTTGAACGGCCATGATGCGGCCGGAAAAACGTCCACTTTGACAGCGAATGACCGCAACGCCAACGCGCCTGTTTTGGGGGTTCAAGATATTGCCGCGATGTCCGGTGCAGGTCGGCTCATTCATCCATAAAAAGTGGTTGTTGACCGAGTTTGAGCCGAAGACGATGTTTTCGGCGACGCTAAAGTCAAAACCGAGGCGATCCGAGCGACCATCCGGGCCCAGCCCTTCCGGCGTGTCATGTTCAAAATATTCGCGGGCACACATATCCTCAACATGCCCCTTGGCCACTTGAAAAAGGCGTTCGTCCCAGATGAGGTCGGCAGCCGAGGCGGACTCTTCGAGAAACAGCCTGCGGTCGGCGTTCGCCAAGGCCATCATCAAACAGGCCTCGCTGCGCAATTCGTCGGAAGGGCTCTCTTCCATGCACGTCGCGTCGAGTTTAATTTCGCAATCGGGGTCGCGCTCCGCATTCCAGCATAGGGGGGCGAGATTGTCACCGCCGGCGCCGTCACCCGTTGTTGGTGGAGCACATCCTGTGAGGGCGATCACCAAAGCTATTCGTCGCATCGGGACTATTCGCAGCTAACGTAGAGTCGCTGGGAAGCACCGTTGCATAGGCCCTGGTTGTAGCCGCCCCAATTGGCGTTGTGGATGCAGGGCCGAACCGAGTAGCGCCCCGCACAAGAGCAAGCAGTGGTGTCGATGAACAGTTCCGGCTCGCCATTGAACTGTGCCTCCGATGAGCAGGTGCCACGCACACCCCAGTTATGACCACCGCAGGCCACGCTGATGGTTTGAGCCGAGCGCAGAGCTTGGCATATCCGGTTCGCTTCGGCGCCGCTGCAGCTCAGTTCGCTGGAGCCTTCGCGCCCAAAACGGATGCGTGTGTAATTTTGGTTGGCGTTCAGCGCAAGGCGCCAGCTGCGCCACGGGTTGCACTGGGCGGCGCCGGCGGAACCGCGCGGGAAGGTCATGCGGTATTCGCTACCTTGTCCCGGCGGATAGCAGGAGTTGCCGCAGTCATCGTCTTCGATCTGATTACCGTCGTCGCATTGTTCATAGCCGGCCTGACCGGCGGCGATGTCGGTGCGAACGATACCATCGCCGCAAACAGCAGCCTGACAGGAGTTGCGGCAGGCATCGGTGTCGACCTCGTTTTCGTCGTCACAAGATTCAAACCCGGCCTCGCCCTCGGCGACGTCTCCACGCGTAAAGCCATCACCGCAGATGGCGAGTTGACAGTTGACGCAGGCGTCATTTTCGTCCTCGTTGGCGTCGTCGCAAGCCTCGGCTCCTTCTTCTCCCTCGGCGATGTCTTGGCGCTGAACACCATCACCGCAACGCGCCAGGGTGCAACCGCTTGTACAAGCGTCGCTTTCCACCAAGTTAGCGTCGTCACATTCTTCAAAGTTATCTTCACCGGCTTCGATGTCACGCCGCGCGACGCCGTCACCGCAGACTGCTAATGAACAGTCGTTGCGACAAGCGTCAGCGTCTTCGATATTACCATCGTCGCAGGTTTCACCTTCGTTGATCCTGCCGTTGCCGCAGCCTAAAGAGATGCATTCGACCGAGCATTCGTCATCGTCTGACTCGTTGCCGTCGTCGCATTCTTCATAGGCCGAATCGGACGGGTGCAGGTCGCGGCGATACACACCGTCACCGCAGCTGGCCGCCGAGCAGTTCGTCAAACAGGCGTCATCATCTTCAAAGTTGCCATCGTCGCAGGCCTCAAAGCCCTCGTCACCGCTTTCCAGGTCGAGACGAGGGGCGCCATCACCACAGCGCGCCGATAAACAGGTGTTTAGGCAGGCATCGAAATGATCGCGGTTACCATCATCGCATTCTTCAGCCCCTTGCCAAACGCTCCCGTCGCCACAACCGGCCGGGCGACAGCGGTTGGTGCAGGAGTCCGAATCGATTTCATTGCCATCGTCACAGACTTCGCCCATTTCAGCCTGAATTTCACCGTCTCCGCAACTCAGGGCCTCGCAGGAGTTCGAGCAGCCGTCCCAGTTATCGTCGTTGGCATCGTCGCATTCTTCATAGCCCTCTTCTTGCTCGCCGAGGTCGGTGCGCAGCATACCATCGCCACAGCGCGCCGGCTGGCAATCGGCGAGGCAAGCGTCGCCATCGAAGTCGTTACCATCGTCGCAGCCCTCGGCATCGACGATGCCCGGGCTTAGGTCGTTGCGCAGGATACCGTCGCCGCAGGACGCTTTTTGGCAGGCGTTGTTGCAGGCGTCCTCGTCGACGGAATTACCGTCGTCGCATTGCTCGCCTGAAGCCAAGATGCGGTCACCGCAGCGCCCAGCGGAGCCCGCCTCACCGTCCGTTGTGCAATCGGAAATGCATAAACAGAGGAAGATTAGGGGGAGTTTATTAATGCTCATTATTGTTTCATCTCGTCAGGGGTCGTTTCGTTACGGCTAATGTTGGACCATTTCGCCCATGCGCGCCAGTTGTCGGCCTTGATGTTGCGCTTTGGCGACCGCCTCTGCGTAGGGCATATTTGAAAAGCTGATCATGCTGTACAGGCTCTGATAGCCCGGGATTGCGTTTTCGAGATGAAGTTCCAGGGCTCGGGCATGGAGAAACAGATCATCGGCCGTCGAACTGCTCATATCCGCGAAATGGTCCAAGGCAAGTTGTCGAATAGCCAGCGCGTCGGGGATGCGGCTGCGGCTAAACTCGGCGAGCGCTGGGCCTTGGCTTTGCCCGGCCAAGATGTCGTCGAGCAGGCGCGCCGATTCGAAAGCTGCGTTCATGCCCTGGCCGTAAAAGGGGACAACCGCATGTGCGGAATCGCCGAGTAAGACCACCTTGTCGCCGTGGTGAAAGGGTGAGCAGCGTACCGTGCAAAGCGCCGCTGGGGGCTGCTCGAAAAAGTTACTTTCGAGTTCATCGATCATGGGCAAAACATCAGGGAATTGCTCCCCAAAAAACCGTTTAAGATCGGCGCCTGTTTGCAGGTCTTCATAGCACCATGCTCCCTTTTCCTGGCGTTCGAAGCGTAGGAAGAGCGTCAGCGTAAAGCTGCCGTCAAAATTCGGTAGGGCGATGAGCATGAAATCGTGTCGAGGCCAGATATGCAGAGCCGACTTATCCATTTTAAAGCTGCCGTCGGCGTTGGCCTTGATGCAGAGTTCGCTGTAACCATGACTGACATAATGCTGTTCAAAGTCAAAGCGGGTGCTCCGTTGCATTTTGCCCCGCAGTGCCGAAAATACCCCGTCGGCGCCAATGCTCAGCGACGAGGCGACGTTGCGCTCACCTTCGGGGGTATCAAAAGTTATGGTCCCGCTTTCGAGATCGACATCACGGCAGCGAGCATTAAAATGACAACGAACGCCGGCTTCTTGAGCGGCGTTGAGCAACAGTTCGTTAAGCCTTCTTCTTGATATGCTCTGAATGGCCTGACCGCTTTGCCCGTAGGCCTGAAAGCTGGTGTTGCCTTGAAGGTCGTGAATTAGTCGCCCGGGCATGGCGATGGCCTCGGCGAGTACGGTTTCGGTTAAACCAACACGATCGAGAGCCGTTAGGCCGCGCGTTGAGATCGCCAAATTGATCGACCGCCCTTCGGCTTGTTTTTCTAAGCGCATGTCCGAGCGGCGCTCCCAAAGCCCGACGGCTTTCCCTCGCCTAGCCAGGTACAAAGCCATCAACGAGCCAGCCAGCCCAGCGCCAACGATCTGAACCGGTTCAGCCATGGTCGGTCTCCTCTAGAATTTTTGCGAAACGCCACAAGTCTTGAAAGCTGTTGTACAAGGGTGCCACGGCCAAACGCAGGCAGTCGGGCTCGCGAAAGTCACAGACCACGCCTGCTCGCGTCAGGGCTTGGTGTAGCTGTTTGGCTTTGCTGCCAAAACGCAGGCTCAGTTGGCCGCCGCGTTGGGCGGGGTCAGTGGGGGTGATGACCTCCGGGGCTCCGCCTGGAAGTTCGGCTAGCATTTCGAGCAAAAAGCTCGTGAGCGCTACACTTTTGGCGCGTAATGCTGCCATGCCGGCGCGTTCAAACTGTTGTAATGCGACCCGATGTGATGCCAGAAGCATCACCGGTGCGTTTGAGAGTTGCCATCCGCCAGCACCGCATTGAGGGCTGAAGGTTTCGGGCATGGTAAAGCGGATTTCCGGATCAACGCCCCACCACCCGCAAAAGCGTGGTAACTCAGACGGTGTTGCTGTGTGTTGAGAATGAACAAAAATACCCGACACACCGCCGGGCCCTGAGTTCATGTATTTGTAACTGCACCAGGCGGCGAAATCGACGCCCCAATCGTGCAGTTTGAGATGCAAATTGCCCGCGGCGTGAGCCAGGTCGAAACCGACAGTGCAGCCCGCGTCATGTCCAGCTTGGGTGATGGCCTGCATGTCAAAAGCTTGTCCTGTGTAATAGTTGACGCCGCCGAAAAGGATGAGAGCGATGCTATCGCCTTCACGCTTTATTAAAGCCTCAATATCATCTTGCCGCAGACAATCCTCCCCTGGTCGGGGCTTGGCTTCGAGAATAGCATCAGCCGGGTCGTAGCCGTGAAACTGAGCTTGGCTAGCGACTGCATAGCGATCGGAAGGAAAGGCCGAGCCCTCGATCAAAATCTTATAGCGCTTCGCGGTGGGGCGATAAAAACTCACCATCAAGAGGTGTAGGTTCGTGGTCAAACTGTTCATTAGCGCCACTTCAACCGGCTGGGCTCCGACCACCACCGCTGCGTTTTCGAGCAGCGGTTCGTGGTAATTAAACCAAGGGTTTTTCGCTTCGAAATGTCCTTCAACGCCGAGCTTCTCCCAGTCGAGAAGCTCTTGTTCTATGGCCGCTCGAACGCCCTTGGGTTGCAGTCCCAGAGAGTTACCGCAGAGGTAGATAACCTCGCTTCCGTCCGCCTGCTTCGGGGTATAAAACTCAGATCGAAAGCCGCTAAGCTTATCGGCGTTATCCATGGACTTTGCTTGGTCAAGACGGCTCAATTAGGCCTCCGTAACGGGGTAGATAAGAGGGCGTGAAGGGACTGCGTCGGTGAGTAGGTTCGGCAGTTGCAGATCGAGTAGGTACAGCCCGTCGAGCGCCGTTTGCGGAACAAAGGCAAGTTCGGTGATGCTCGCCGAGGCGCCCATGGCCTGCCAAAAGCGATGGTGGTTTGGCAGTTCGCCGCCGTCGTCGTGACGATCGATGCTCGGCAGATCGAGGATCAGGTGCAAGACCCCGGCTTGGCATAACCAGTCGATGGCCTCAAAGCTTAGGTAAGGCGCCCAATTGGTGTCGTAGTCCTGACACAGTTTATCGCTTGTGTTCGGCAGGCTTCGAAGCACCACGGCTTGCGGTAAAAGCTCATCACTCAGGGCGGCTTTTAGCGCAGCCGCGCTAAGGATCTCATCTTGAGGTTCCCCGCAGTCGTTATAATGCTCGCGGCTCTGTGCAAGACTCGTCGGTTGCAGGGTGATCAGTCGGGCCACCATAAGACCTTGGCTGATCGCCTGAGCCGGCCCGGGAGCCGTAGCGTCAATATGCTGCATGCTCTCGGTATGCGTGCCGTTGGCATGTGGACTCAAGCTAAGCGTACGGCAGTTGCAAGGCCCGCCGCGACGGGTATCTCCAATAAAACCAGTGGCTTCAATACTGTGTTGTTCTGCCCGCGGTAGGCCAAAGAATTGCGGCTGTTCAGCATCGAAATCGACAGCCCTGCTCAAGTCGATGGCCTGAGAGGTTTGAACGCTGTAGCCGCGCTCTTGCCATTCAAAGTGCAGTAACATTTAGAGCAGGCCTAGCGAATGGGCACGGCTTGCTTCGGTTTCGAATTCTTGGCGTAAACGACCTAGGAATTCGAGCGCTGTACCCGATAACATACGCTCTTTTTCAGCGATGCTAAAGCTCGCCGCTTCGATCAGTTTACCCGGCGAAAGCTCGCCTAAAGGAAAGGGGTAATCGGTGCCCAAGGCAATGCGTTCCGGGCTCATCTTTTCGGCTATAAAGCGTAGCGAATGCTCATCGTGCACCAGCGAGTCGAGGTAGAATTCTTTGAGAAAATCGCTAGGTCGCCGCTTGGTGCGCGTCTGACAAAGGTCCGGCCGGACATCAAAGCCATGATCGATGCGCCCGATGGTCGCGGGAAAACTGCCGCCACCATGGGCAAAACAGATGCGCAGTTTCGGGTAACGTTCAAGGATGCCCCCCATGGCGATGGAGCAGATGGCTAAACTGGTTTCGGCCGGCATGCTCACTAACCAGGGTAGCCAGTGGCGTGGCATTCGCCCTTGGCCCATCATATCCCAAGGATGCACAAAGATGGCGGCGCCCAACTCTTCAGCGGCCGCCCAGAAGGGTTCGAGCGCCTCATCGTCCAGGTTCCAGTCGTTGATGTGGGTGCCGATCTCGACACCATCGAAACCGTTTTTCATACAGCGCTCAAGCTCGCGAATGGCGAGTTCGGGAGCTTGCATCGGTAAGGTACATAACCCCGTAAAACGCTTCGGGTAGCGTGCCACGATACCGGCGATATGGTCGTTCAGAAGCTTCGATAAATCTAAGGTGTCGGTAGGTCGGGCCCAATAGGAAAACATCACTGGGACGGTCGATAACACCTGCACATCAACCTGATGCTCGTCGCAATCTTTCATGCGCCGGGTCGGGCTCCAGCAATCATCTTCGATCTCGCGAAAGAATTGATCGCCGCGCATCATGCGCGCACAGCAGGGCTTATGGTGCTGCAACTGAATCCACTCACCGTAGCCGTAGCGTTGGTTTAGATCCGGCCATTCTTTCGGCAGAATATGGGTATGGAGATCAATTTTCACGGCGTTGGGACCTCGTGCACTTTACCGCAAGAGGCGCACAGGCGAAGTTCTTCACTGGCGTAAAACCGTTTGATTTCGGGAACTAGGTCTTTGGCGATATCTCGTAGCCAAAAGCTGGCCTTATGGAGTTGGTGATCGCAATATTCACAATACCAAATGAGGGCATCGATCTCACCTTTAGCGCGTTGCCTCTCGATCACCAAACCCACGCTGCCAGCCGGGCGCCGGGGCGACTGAGGGACCTTTGCCGGCAAAAGTAGGATTTCGCCCTCCTTTATAAGTAGATCTCGAAATTGCCCGTCTTCAATAATTTTGAGCACGATATCGCCCTCAAGTTGGTAGAAAAACTCTTCGCCTCCATTGACATGATAGTCGGTACGGCTGTTGGGGCCGCCGATCACCATGACGATAAAGTCGTGGTTGGGGTAGATCTCGCAATTGCCGACCGGCGGCTTGAGTTTGTCGCGATTGGCGTCGATCCAGCTACGAAAGTCAATTGTGCTAAGCGCCATCGGCTAACTCTCCACCGAGAAGGAGACCGAGCCCAGACCTGCGACCTCAACCTCAACGCGGTCTCCCGCCGCGATATGAACCGCCGCTGTGGCTGCTCCTGCCAAAATTGTCTGGCCGGCCTTCAGTCCTTCATCACAGCGCGACAGCATGGCGACCAAACGCGCCAAAGAGAGCGCAGGATGCTCGAGAATAGCGGCGCTTGTGCCGGATCGTTGTTCGCGCCCCCCTACATCCATTTTCATCGCTAGATTACCGAGTTCCAGATCGTCTGGCGCGTAGCCTTCACCCATGATGTAGCGGCAAGCCGAGGTGTTGTCGGCGATAACATCGAGCAGGGTGAATTTAAAGTCTGTATAACGGCTGTCGATCACTTCGATAGCGCAATGCACACTCCCCACGGCAGCCATTGCTTCATCGGGGCTAGGCGTCCCTTTTAAGTCAGCCTTAAGGGTGAAGGCGATTTCGGGCTCAACCCGAGGGTGAACCAAGCCCGAGAGGCTTAGCGCACCGCCCGGTTCAAGAATCATGGCGTCTGTTAGATGCCCATATATAGGGTCGTGAACCCCCATCTGTTGCATCTTCGCTAGGCTCGTTAGGCCCATTTTCATACCGCAGAGCTTTTCGCCGCGCCCAAGTCGCCGAGCGATACTGGCGCGTTGAATGCTGTAGGCGCTGTGAAGGTCCAGTTCACCGTGTTCGGCGCTGAGCATGGTGAGGGTTTCACCGCTAAGCGCCGCCCGATCGACTTGGGCTGCCAAGGCTTCGACTAAATATGGGTCCATGATCTGCTCCGGCAGCACCTTGCGCTGGGGAGGTGCCGACGACAAGTGCGCTGAAGAAAGCTGTTATTTTTTTATTCGAAACTAGCGTCAGACGTTAATCCCTGGCACGATTAGCGTTCATAGGAGAACCGTTATGCGTTTCATCGCTTTTGTCGCCTGTTTGACCCTTATGGCCTGTCCGAGTTCAGAACCCGTAGGGGGAAACGATTCCGGAAGTGGTGGTGCGGATAGTGGCGTGACGGCGACTGATAGCGGGTCGGTGGCTGCCGACGTTGCAGTTCCTCACGCCGACTCTGGCCAGCCGGTCGTGACAAACGACAGCGGCCCTGTCGCGAGCGACGATGCTGGCGCTGTGGTTGTTGAGCAGGATGCTGGCGCTGTGGTTGTTGAGCAGGATGCTGGCGCCGGCCAGGGTACGACTTGTGTCGAGGCGATGGAATGTGTTTTGGAATGCGACCCCACCAGTCGGAGCTGCCCTCAACAATGCCTCACCAATGTAGATCCTTCTCAGCGGACTGAGGCTGAGGCCGTCTTCCGCTGCGCGCAGCGAAACGAATGCACTGGTTTCCAATGCCTGATGCAGAACTGTCAAAACGAAGCACAAGCCTGCGGAGAGGCTGGCGGCGGAGGTCCCGGACCTGGAGGCGCGGACGGCGGCATGGGCCCACCGCCCGAGGGTAATCTGACCTGCGCTGAATTTCTAACCTGCGCCGATGCTTGCGGCCCTCGCGACCAGAACTGCATGGGTACTTGCTCGGACGGCGTACGCCGCGAAAGCAACCAGCTGAGCAACGCTTTGATTCAGTGCATGATGAGAAACCGATGCATGGATTTGGACTGCGGACGCCGATCATGCCCGGAGGAAGCCGCCGCCTGTGTGCGGGACGTCCGCTAACAGCGCTTAGGGGTTCCATCTCCGGCCGGTATGTTCGTTGATCGTGCGCGCCGGATTACCTACCATGGCGACCGCCGCAAAGGGGTTGTCGGTAGGGCATAGGTCGTTGCGTTTCTTCGGGCAGGCGCCGCAGAGCATCGGCAAGCCATCAGGCCCGCGCACGCTCTCGCCGCCGCAAGTTCCTTTGAGCTTACGGTCGGACAATATAATGCCAAGGCTCATGCCGACGAGCAGCATAGCGAATAATAAGATGGTCGCGATCACAGTGGTCATGGGCTTGTCCTTGGGGCCCCCGTAACATCTCTTCGACATCATCTCCACTGTAGCGTTTACCGGGGTGATCCCGATGTGCAACTTGATGGTTAGCCGCGTCGAGCGGCGACGGCTTCGAGCATGCCGTCCATTTCGCCGGGCCAACGATGCGATTCCCCCTTGCCGATCTGAGCTGTCTGGCCAAACCTCTTGGGCTGCGGTACATCCGCCCGCAGCCCCCCGGGAGGATTCATGGTTTCAGAAATTCAAGTCGGTCAGTGGTGCGAAGAACATGGTTTCAGCGCTGACGAAGTCATCTGTTTGGGCGGCCAGGCCAGTGGTCGCACTTACTTTCGCGCCCAAAACGACACCGAAACCCGCGTCATCATGCATAGCCCCATCGAAGATAAGCCCGCCGAAATCGGCGGTGATACTGGGGGCGACGAGCTCCCCTTTCGTGTGGTCCGCGATTGGCTCGACTTGCGCGGTATCCCGGTCCCCAAGGAGTTCGCTTGGGATGCCCAGTCGCGTTTATTGATGCTCGAGGATTTGGGTGATTTGACCTTGGAAGACGCGCTGGTCGAAGGTTCTGCCGAGCAGATTTATGGCGAGGCCGTCGACCTCCTCGCCCATCTTCACGAGATAGCGCGAGACGCTGGCGCTGATGACCTCCCCGGTCTCGCCAAGTGCTTTGACGCTACTTTCCTGCGCTGGGAACTCGATCACTTTCGCGAGTATTTGATCGAGGCGAGAGGCCGTAAAATCCAGCCTGAGATTCGCCCTAAACTGGATGCGATTTTG
>JAPKCE010000046.1 GCA_028823075.1 Myxococcota bacterium | reverse complement strand
ATTTCTCTCGGGATATTGCCGATTTACAGCATAAAATGACGCCGGCTGAACAGCATCTCATTAACCGGCTTGTAGCATTTTTCGCCACCGGCGACTCCATCGTCGCCAACAACCTCGTGCTCAATTTGTACAAGCACATTAACAGCCCCGAAGGCCGTTTGTACCTGTCCCGGCAACTCTACGAAGAAGCGCTGCACGTGCAGTTCTACCTCACACTCCTCGACACCTATATGCCGGACCCTCAAGAGCGCGAAGCAGCCTTTGCTGCCATTCACAACATCCCAAGCATTAAACAAAAAGCGGAGTTCTGCTTCAAGTGGATGGACTCCATCGACAAGCTTGATGAGTTGACCACCCTCGACCATCGCCGCAAGTTCCTTCTCAACCTAATCTGCTTTGCCTGCTGCATCGAGGGCTTGTTCTTCTTCGCGGCCTTCGCCTACGTCTACTTCTTGCGCTCCAAAGGTCTGCTCAGCGGACTCGCCACCGGCACCAACTGGGTGTTCCGTGACGAGAGTTGCCATATGAATTTCGCCTTTGAGACCATCCGCATTATTCGCAAAGAGGAGCCCGAACTCTTTGATTCGGCGATGGAAGAGCAGGTCAAGGATATGCTCGCCGAAGCCATCGACTGCGAGATGAACTTTGCCGCCGATCTGCTTAAACACGGTGTCGCTGGACTCAGTCAGCCCGACATGCGCGAGTATCTGCAATTCGTCGCCGACCAACGCCTATCTAACTTAGGCATGGATCCGGTTTACGGCTCCAGCAACCCCTTCGGGTTTATGGAGTTGCAGGACGTCCAAGAGCTGGCCAACTTCTTTGAGCGCCGCGTCAGCGCTTACCAGGTCTCGGTAACCGGAAACATCGATTTGAGCGCTGAGTTCTAGAAGAGAAAAGGCGTCGTAAGACGAAGCTAGTTATCGGCAGGAGGCGGCGGCGCCGCGCCGACAACAAAGCGAGAGACCAGCAAACCGAGCTCAAAAAGAACCCATAAGGGCAGCGCCAACATGATCTGAGTATAAGGGTCGGGCGGCGTCAACATGGCACCGATAACAAACAGCCCAACAATGATGTACCTACGGTACTTCGCCACGGTTTTAGGGTGTAGAATACCCACCCGAGCAAGCAGCACCATGATCACCGGCAGGTCGAAAACAAAGCCAAACGCCAAGACCATCATGGTCACCAAGCCAAAATATGAAGCGGTCGAATAATGCGCCTCAACCTCGGGTGGTAGCATGGCGTGCAGCACCTCCAAGCCGACGGGTAAAACCAAGATGAAACAAAAGGCAGCACCGACAAAAAACGCAAAGCTTCCAAAAAACAGAAACGGGAAGACAGCGCGACGTTCCTTGCCATGAAGCGCAGGGCCCAAAAACGCCCAAAACTGGTACAAGAGAATCGGATAACTCAACGCAATCCCTGCCGCGAAGCTGAGCTTCAAATACACGATAAACATCTCGAGCGGGCTGAGCACCGAGAGCAAGCCCGGTTCTTTAGTCATCAGCGGTTCGATGGGGATCATAAAGAAGTGAAACAAAACTTCTTTAAAGGAGAATGCGGCCAAAGTCGCCACAACGAGAATAATCACGCAGCGAATCAGTCGGCCGCGCAGTTCATCGAGATGCTCCATGAACGATGCGCTCTGCGGGTCGATCACTGCTCTTCCGAACGCTCCACGGGAACGGCTGTTTCGACGGCTTCCGGGGTCACACTACCTTTAGGCGCCTCGATCTCTTCGACGCTGGCCTCATGAATGGCCTGGCTGACATCGTCGCTTGCTTTGCGAAACTCCCGCAGGCCTTTGCCCAAACCCTTGGCCAACTCAGGCAGTTTTTTAGGACCAAAAACAATCAGCACAACACCGAAGATCAGCATCAGCTCGGTGGTACCAAATCCGAAGATTGCGCGTTGCAGCATGGACGGCTCCTAGGCGGGTCGATAAGACATGCGGGGGTACAACTACAAGCTGCAACTGCGGCCCCTCGCAACAGGAGCATAAGCTGAGATGACCCGTCGTCGCCACTTCCCTTCCATCTTACAGGTCCTAGAGGGGCTTGATACCAAGGCTTGGAAGACGGGGATCAGGCGCATTGAACGCTTGCACGGCGATGCGATTTTGATGCCAAGCCCATGGAAAAGCATGCGCTCCATGGCGCAAGTCTTAGCAGCGCCGCCTCTCAATATCGACCAGTTAAACCTTGAAATTGCGGGAGCAAAACAGCGACGACTTGGCGTGTTTTTCGAAATCTCGCTGCCCAACCCAGATGAATCAATGCATCATCTTTCGGCGCTAAAGACCTTTCAGGACAGACATATAAAGCCACTGATGAAGCTCGACTATTCGGGCATGTTGATCGGCCGAGGCAGCAACTGGCCAGCCGCCGCCATCTTAGAACTTGAACGTCTTGTTCGACTAAAAGAAGGCGCTGTTTTGTTCATCGACCACGGCCGCAGCCCCGACCTTGAACTGCTCGATGGCCAGGTTGACGGCGTCGTTGACCCGGCCGGCGTCCAAGGAATCACGCGTTTCTTAAAAGGCTTCTGTTCAGGCAGTGATCTCGGACGACACCTCGAACGCCAACAGCAGCGTCTCGGTATTAATCTGGCTGGGCGTCTGCTCAACCCCTTGGATCTTTTACGCGTCGATGAGCCCATGGTCGCCCTTGGGTCGGGGCTAGCCTTCATGCTGCGCGGCTACCCACTGCTACCTCCTCCCCCGAATGCCTTGCCCGAGTCTATCTACGGTGCAGTGGCTCAAGTTCGGCTGGATCACGAGGCCCTTGAATGGGGTCGTTTCGTTGACTTGAGCCCGCCGAGCAACCCGGATATTTTCGCCTTCGGACGCGCCGACGAACGCAAAAATAGCCCCGTTATCGTCATCGCTCGACGCGCCGCAGGCGCAGCCTTCAGCCTACCTCTCGGGGTCGGGGCTTACGACCCCAAACGCTGCTTCGTCGATCTCCAAGGCGGGCAAAGCGAGTTCATCACCGAGAACGGATGGGTCGATCTTCCGGCATGTGATGGGGCGCAGCTTTTGCTGCTCGGCCAATGACCGGTTGTCGAGTCCCTCTGCCTTGACGTAGGGCTGCCCACAGAAACCGAGCGGATGATCTTTTGCGCCTATTATTTATCGCCTTTTTAGCCTCAAGCGCCTGCGCTGACCCTTGTCGTCAAGTGGCCGAACAGGTCTGCGCGTGCCGAGCCAATTCAAGCTTAGAACGCAGCTGCTTGGCTGAAGTGGATGCGGCGCGCGAGGCGCATCCGGCGAGCGAAGAGTCTTCGCTGGCATGCGAAGCGGTGATCGAAGCAAAAAGTTGCACTTGCGACGCTCTTGCCCTGGGCGAGACGACGGCTTGTGGTTTGGCGCAGAGCCCGTGAAAAGACGTATTCCAGACCTCGGCAAACTACTCTTTGTGCTGCCCAACCTATTCACGATGAGCTCGGTGCTCTGCGGCTTTTACGCCATGACTACCCTGGCCAACGGCGGCAACGACCCGCGCAGCTTCCTCAACGCCAGCCTGGCCATCGTGTTTGCCGGGTTTTTTGATGGTATGGATGGGCGAGTTGCGCGGCTGACGCGCACTCAAAGCGATTTCGGCGTGCAGCTCGACAGCCTCGCCGACCTCATCAGCTTTGGCGCGGCGCCCGCTCTTTTGGTGCATCAATGGGCCTTGTCCGAAATGGGCTGGTACGGGCTCATCGCCGGTTTCTTATTCCTTGCTGCCGGCGCTGCCCGGCTCGCCCGCTTTAACGTCATGGCAGCACGCGACGAAAACCCCAGCAATGTCTTTGTAGGCCTGAGCATTCCGCTCGCGGCAGTGGCGCTAGTCAGCCTCGTCGTCGCCTGCATTAAACTAGGTATAGACGGTCCTGTGTACGGACCATGGATCGCGAGTTATGTGATCATGTTGGGACTACTACAGGTTAGCACCGTGCGTTTTCGTAGCTTTAAAACGCTGCGCCTCGGAACCGCCTCGGTGATCGGCCTGATCATCGCCTTGGTGACCCCCATCGCCATTGCCATGAGCCTAGGTCAGCCGTGGTTGATGCTGCTTATCTTCACCGGAGGCTACATCGCCTTTGGCGTTATCGAATTTTTCGTCTCAGTGTTCCGCAAAACTCCGACCTCAGACGAGCTAGAAACGAGCTAACAGCGCTCGACAGCGCGAGCCCAAGCGCTCATGCGTTCACCGCGCCATACCTCGTCGCGCAAAGGCTCAAAGCGACGCTCTAAGCTCCATTTCTGACGCAGGTCCTCAAGGGAGGAATAAACGCCAGACCCTAGTCCGGCGACCAGCGCAGCGCCGAGTCCCGTCGCCTCGAGCATGGGCGGGCGGTCGACCCCAACACCGAGTAAGTCTGCCTGGGTTTGCATCAACAAATCATTTGCCGCCGCCCCTCCGTCAACGCGCAAAGCATCGATGCTGCGCCCGCTGTCGTCGGCCATGGCATGCAACAGATCAACGATCTGCAAAGCGACACCATCGAGCACGGCGCGGGCAATATGACCCCGCCCGCTGCCCCGTGATAAACCGAAAAAAGCACCCCTTGCGTCGGGGCGCCAATGCGGCGCGCCGAGACCGCTCAAAGCGGGTACGAACATGACGCCACCGGCATCACTCACGGTCTCTGCCAACGCTTCAACCTCGGCGGCACTTTCGATCAAGCCAAGCCCATCGCGCAGCCATTGAACCGCAGCGCCGGCAATAAAAGTTGCACCCTCAAGCGCGTAAGTTGTTGTATCACCGAGCTTCCAAGCCGGGGTGGCCAACAAGCCACGCTCAGAATGCACCGGCTCCTCGCCCACGTTCATCAATAAAAACGCGCCTGTTCCATAGGTGCATTTAGCTTGCCCCGGCGCAAAACATGCCTGCCCAAACAAAGCGGCCTGTTGATCGCCAAGCACACCGTGGATGGGAATGCCATCGCTCAGGCCGGGGATCGATTGGATGCGCCCAAAAAACGCATCGCTGGAGCGGATCTCGGGGAGCATCGCGGCTGGAACCCCGAGTTCACTCAAGCATTGCTCGTCCCATTGCCCGCTCTCAAGATCCATCATCAAGGTGCGGCTGGCGTTGCTCACATCGGTGGCGTGCACGGCCCCACCGGTTAGTCGGTTGATGAGAAAACTGTCGATGGTGCCAAAAGCGAGTTCGCCGGCCTCGGCCTCGGCGCGAACCTGACAATGATCGATGATCCAGCGCACCTTTGTGCCACTAAAATAGGGGTCGAGCAGCAGGCCGGTCTTGCGGCGAAACAGATCGCCCAAGTCGCGACTTTTCAACTGCTGACAAAAGTCAGCCGTTCGGCGGCATTGCCAAACGATCGCATTATAAAGAGGTTTGCCGGTTTTTCGCGACCAAACCACAGTCGTCTCCCGTTGGTTCGTGATGCCTATCGCGGCAATATCTTTGCAGCGCTCCGGCTCGCAGGCAACAAGCTCCGCTATGCTCGATAAAACCGATTCCCAGATGCTCTCAGGGTCGTGTTCTACCCAACCCGGCTGCGGGTAAACCTGCGCAAACTCTTGATAACTTCGGGCGACCACGCGTTGGTCTTTGGCGACGAGCAGGCAGGTCGTGCCGGTGGTCCCTTGATCGATGGCGAGCAGGTACATCGACAGATCTCTTTTCGTTGTTGGTGAGCTACCGTGATCAAAGCTCGGTTTTCTATGCCTTGACAAGATGCTCAATTTTTAACTCATCAAAGCGACGCGCTGGCGCCTTCGGCCCACCTTGCCTATAGTCGCCCGACCACGAGTCGCAAGGAAGCGAAAACGCACCTTCATGCCTAACCCACACGCAGCCATGGAAATTTGGATAGACCCGCGAGACGAAGCCAATTTAAGGGCTCGTTTAAACAGCGCACTCGGCCAGGGCCGTTGGCATGAGGCAACTCCAGAAGAAGCGCTTATGGGTATCGTCTCGGCAGCCGAAGCGCCGCTGGACATCGACCCCTTCTTGCCGCTGATCTGCTTGCATCCCGAAACGCAACTCAGCGCCATGGGCGCCTGGTTACAACCCCTACCCGAAGCCAGCGACGAAACGCTCGCCGATGCCATCGAAACCCTAGCGGCGATGCGCGAACTTGAGGTCTTTGATCGCAGCGTTTTTGAGGCGCTGCGGCACCATTCAAGCGATGCGATCTACCTACTCGACGATATGGGCTATTTTACCTTCGTCAATCGTAGCTTCCAGGACCTCATGGGCTTGAGCTTCGAAGAGGTCTGCACCCCAGCCTTCGATTTTGATCGGCTGGTAGCGCCTGCTGGGATCCCTGTAATTATGGCTCGCGAAGAAGCGCTGCGCTCCGGAAAAGAGAACCCAGCACAATATGAATTTGAGGCAGCCGATAGCCGAGGCCGCTTTTTTCCCGTCGAAGTCAGCACGGCGCGCATCGTCTTTCGCGGGCGCGTCGCAACCCTCGGTATTTTGCGCGATATCTCCGAACACCGGCAAGTTCGCCAAGCCCTGCAACGACAAAACCGGGAGTTGACCATCCTCAACGACGTGGCGACCGTCGTCAATCAAGGTGCCGAACTCGATACAGTCCTCGATCGTAGCCTCCAGGTTCTTGCTGATCATCTGCATTTCGATGCCTACCTGGCAACTCGCGCAGAGGCTCGAGACGGCCTGTATCGCGTGGTGGCGCAGCGCGGCTTACCGCAAAACATGTGTGCCGATATCGCCCGTCAAGAAGCCTACGAAGTACCGCGCCAGGCCTGCGTTTCAGAAAAATCCATCGTCTTTCCCGATCTGCGTGAAGCCGATGATGAAGCGGCCTTAATTCACCCAGACATCCCCTTGTATTTTCGACTTAAACTGTTGGTTCCAATCTTCCACGGCGAACGCGCCATGGGAACCTTGCAAGCCTACAGCCGTGATCCCGGCGACTACGACTCGCGCGACGCCGATCTGATCACCAGCGTTGCCAACCAACTCGGTCCGGCGATGTACCGTCATTGGTTGCACAAGGAACAAGAGCACCAGATCCGCCACCTGCGCAGTCTTGACAACTTGGCTACTTCGATCGCCGAATTTGCAGAAACCGATGCCTTGCTCAAGCGGGTCACCGATACGGCTCATGAGATCGCCGGTGCCGACGCCACAACCCTTTGGTGGGCCGACGAACAAGGCATGCTTCACCCGCGCCACCAACGCGGCGAGGACGAAACCCTCATCCTGAGCGAAAAGGCTCTAGCGAGCATTCAACAAGGTCCGAGTTGGCTACAAGACGATGGGCGCTTGGTCATCGCTGTACGCCAGAGCGATACCTTATTGGGCGCGCTGGCTTTTCGCTGGGGACACGTCACCTTAGAGCTAGCAGCCCGCGTCGAGACCTTAGAGTTGCTCGCCAGCCATGCAGCATTGGCACATAATCATACCCGCCTTCAAGATGAGCGCGACGATGCCCTACGTCGACGTTTTGAATCTGAAAGATTAGAAGGCCTCGGGCGCTTAGCAGCTGGTGTCGCCCACGATTTCAACAATACCCTAGCGGCTATTCTGGGGCGCGCTCAGTTGCTCAAACGCCAAGTAGCTGACCTCGAACATGTGAAGTCTTTAGCGGTAATTGAGCAGGCAGCACTGGACGGCGCCGGCACGGTCCGGCGGATTCAGGAATTCTCGCGCCAGACGCCCAGAGACGACAACGAAACCACCTGCGCCGACCTCGAGAAGGTACTGCGCGATACGGTGGCTCAAACCTCGTCGAATTGGCAGCAGCGAGGTGGTGGGCTCGTCGAACTGGATATCGATATTACACCCGATGTCTGGGTGAGCGCCGACCCTCGTGAACTGCGCGAAGTGCTAACCAACTTAATTCACAACGCTCTCGACGCCATGCATTCCGGCGGAAAACTTCGCCTAGCGACCGGGCGCCAAGAAAATTTTGGTGTGCTCATTTGCGGCGATGACGGCGATGGCATCCCCGATGACATCCGAGAACGCATTTTTGATCCCTTTTTCTCGACCAAAGGCAGCGAGGGTACGGGGCTCGGCCTAGCGGTTAGTTTCGGTATCGTTCAGCGCAGCGGCGGTCAGATCGATGTGCAGAGCATGCGCGGCATCGGCACCGTTTTTACCCTGCGCTTTCCGCTTACCGATAAACCTCAAAGCTCTGCGCCAGAAGCCTCTCTAGTCGTCCCAGAAAGACCCGAGAGCCGGGGTGGCCGGGTTCTGGTCGCCGAAGACGACGAGATGGTGCGCGAGCTGCTTGTCCATATACTCAACGATGGGGGTTATCAGGTTGAAGCCGCGACCAACGGTCGTGAGGCCTTACAGATGATCGCCGATAACCCGCCAGATTTAGTGCTCTCCGACCTCGGCATGCCCGAGCTTGATGGCTGGGGTTTGGCCAAAGCGATGCAGGAGCGCTTTCCGAAGGTAAAACTAGGCTTTATCACCGGCTGGGGGGCCACCCTCGACCGAACACAGGCACGGGAAGCGGGCGCGTCACTTGTCCTGGCTAAACCGTTCAGATACGAAGAGGTGCTGAACCAGGTGGCAAAGGTGCTTCGCCCATAAAATTGGGCCGGGCATCGCCTCTTTTTTCCTGCTATACTCAGCCTTGAAAGTGAGGACAATAATGGGTGTTCGCCGACAATTTCTTCCTTTGCTTATGCTCACCGCGAGCATGACGAACTGCTCTTGCGACGAGGTTGTCGTGGTGCAAGTTTCGGCGCGCATTCAACTGAGCACGCCGGAAGGTGACCAGGTCGCTCCGCTCTGCGAAGGTGACAACGGCAATTGCCGACTAAGCTTCGGCGAAGTTCCGTTATCTACTTGGACTGAGCGCGTCGTGCGCATCAAGAACCCGGTCAACCTCAACCTTGAGGTCGCTGAGATTCGTCTTAGCGAAGATTCGGACCCCGCTTTTGAAGTCATCGCCGATCCCGTGCTCGTGCGCGGCGGGATGGAGATTGAATTTACAACTCGGGTTCGCCCGAACGTCGAGGCTGACGCTCGCGGAACCATCGAAATTATCTCCAACGCCAGCAACAGTGTGGGCATGGAAAACGACTGCAATTACCCGGATTTCGGCTGGCAGGGCGATCCTGACCAAGTACCGATGTCCGCACCCCAACCCTGCTCTCTGACCTCCGTCGAACTCGTCGCCGCCGGTGTCGATTTGGGGGTTCCTCAGATGATGCTCATCCCGATGCCTGGTAGCCAAGCGGCAGACGGCAGCAACGCCTCCTGCGATTTTGGAGCCGTCGGCCAGGGTGACACCGCAGTTTGCCGAATTCAGATCCGCAACGTCGGGCAGCGCGTACTCACCTTAGACGAGCTACTCTTTGATCCAGCAAACCCCAGTTCGCGACCCGACCCCGAATCCGATCCAGTGGCCGTGTTCACCTTTGGCGGCAGCGTCAATACACCCATCATGATCGAAGCTGGAGCTGCGGCAAATCTGGTCGTCAGCTTCGCTCCGCCCGGCCTTAATAGCTACGAAGGCCAATTAAGCCTGCAGACCAACGACCCGCGCTTCCCGCAGCCAGTAGGTGTTCAGATCGATTTGCTCGGTATTGGTCACCAAGCCCCGCTTGCGCATTGCGCCATCTTGTCGGTGGACGGGGAAACCGATTTTGATCAGGACGAGGCGATTGAGCCCTTATCCGATGTCCGACTAACCGGTGAAGACAGCGTCACCGAAGTCGAAGGTGCGAGCATCGAGTCCTATGAATGGACCATCCTCTCGGCACCCGACGGCTCGACCGCAGATATCGACGACCCCGGCGCTACCATCGCCGGCTTCCAGTTCGAAAACTCGGGCCGCATGCGCGCCGGGCTCGATCTCGCTGGCGCCTACGCCGTGCAACTCATTGTCCGCGACAGCTTCGGAGTGCGCTCGCAACCCTGCGTGGTCGAATTCGAGGCCATTCCACAGGACGCCATCGCCATTCAACTCATCTGGGACCATCCCTCATCCGACGCCGATATCCATATGCTGCGCGGCGGTGACTCTCGCGTTTATCGCGACGACAACCTGGATTGCTTCTACCGCAACTGCCGCGAGACTCTGAACTGGGGCGCCACCCTCGATATCGATGATGTCAACGGCTACGGCCCCGAAAATATCACCGTCGATGACCCGGGTCGCTTCGATTACTTG
>JAPKCE010000045.1 GCA_028823075.1 Myxococcota bacterium | reverse complement strand
GGAAGCCTGGGTTGGCGGCCTGATCGAGCGCACGCTTGAGAGTTGCAAGCGCTGCCTCGAAGATGCCGGCATCTCGGCAGATGGTATTGAAGAAGTGCTGCTTGTCGGCGGCCAAACGCGCATGCCGATGTTACAAGAAAAGGTAACAGCTTTTTTCGGTCAAAATCCCGATAAGCGTGAAAATCCGGACGAGGTTGTGGCCCAAGGCGCGGCCATTCAAGCCGGTATTCTTTCGGGTGATGTTACCGATGTTTTGCTGCTCGATGTGACACCGCTCAGTTTAGGCGTAGAGACTCAAGGTGGTTTGATGACCCATATCATTGAACGCAACACCACGGTCCCCACGCGGAAATCCATGGTATTTTCAACTGCCGTGGACAACCAGCCTCTAGTGACCATCCACGTGCTTCAAGGCGAACGTGAGATGTCCTCGGATAATATGAGCCTTGGGCGCTTTGAATTGATCGGCATCCCTCCCGCCCCGCGCGGTGTACCGCAGATCGAAGTCAGTTTTGATATTGACGCCTCGGGTTTGGTCAACGTCAACGCGCGAGATCTCGGTACGGGCAAAAAGCAGAGCATTCGCATCGTCTCGTCATCGGGCCTAAGCGAAGGTGAGATCGACGGCATGATCACCGAAGCTGACGATTACCGCGAAGCGGATCGAAAAGCCCGGCAGATGGCAGAATTGCGCAACAACGCCGACGGTTTGATCTACACTACCGACAAAGCCATCGACGAATACGCCCATGTGCTCACCACCGAAGATGTGGAACAGATCCGCTTGGATCTGAACAACCTTCGTCAAGAGCTTAGCCGCGAAGAATACGACGGCCTGCGGCAAGCGGTTCAGCGCTTAGAGTTGAGCAGCCATAAGATCGCCGATGCGATGTACGCCGAAGCCTCCGAAGTGATGATGTCCGAAGGCTTGGGCGGTGGCGAATAACGAGCGCGACCCTTATGCGGTCCTCGGCGTGGCGCGAGATGCCGACCCCAAGGTTATTAAAAAAGCATACCGTAAATTAGCAGCTCAATTTCATCCGGACCAAAACCCGGATGATGATGCCGCTGAAGATCGCTTTAAAGAGATCGCAGCTGCCTATTCCATTGTCGGCGATTCAGAAAAGCGAGCCCGCTACGACCAATTCGGTCATGCCGGCGATGGCGGCGGCGGCTTTGCTTCAGGCTTTCCCGCCGGCGGAGAAATATTTTCAGACCTTTTTGATATGTTTGGCCGTGGTGCGCGCGATAACCAGCAAGAACCCGACCTCAGCTTGCGGGTACGTGCCCGGATTAGCTTTTTAGAGATGGCCAGAGGCGCCGAAAAAACGATTCGCTATAAGCGCCTTGAAGCCTGCGCTCCGTGCAAAGGTCAAGGCACGAGCAACGCTCGCCAAGCACCGCCATGCGGACAATGCGGAGGCCGAGGTCAAGTCGCTGCTCAACGAGGATTCTTTGCGTTTCCCCAGGCCTGCAGCGCTTGCAAAGGCGAAGGGGTCGACCTGAGCAAGCCCTGTTCGAGCTGTCGCGGCAAAGGACTACGTGAAGCGAGCAACAAGGTGACCCTGCGCATCCCTCCTGGTATTGCCGACGGCTCGCGCTTGCGCGTGCGCGACGGTGGCCATTTTGCGCGCGGTAACGCCAAACCCGGGCACCTCATGGTCGAAGTAAGCGTGGCAGGGCATAAATTCTTCGAACGCCGGGACAAAAACCTGCATTGCGAGATTCCAGTTCACTTCACGACTGCGGCCCTCGGCGGTTCGCTCGAAGTGCCCACGGTAGACGGTTCGATGCTGCGTATGAACGTGCCAGCGGCTAGCCAAAACGGCACCGAATTTCGATTGCGCGGTAAAGGTGTCGGCCAAGGAGACAAACGCGGACATCAGATCGTACGCCTGAAAATTGAAGTGCCGAGGAAATTAACGTCCGATCAAAAACAAGCACTTGAACGCTTCGCTCAAACCCTTGGGGATGAGCCTGCTGGCGAAAAAAGCTTTTGGAAGAGCATCGCTGATTTGCTCGATTAAGCTGCCGGCTGCGCCAACAAACGCAACTCTTCAGCGAAGCGTAACAGCAGCTTGGCCGGGTCTTCACTGCACCCTTCAACGAAACGCTTGGTCGGTTGCCAAATTAGCCGCCCGTTTGCAGTCAACCGGGCTTGGGCTTTGCGCTCATCGACCCAAGCGACCAAACGCGAGGGATCGATGCTGGTTTTTCCTGCCTCGAAAGTCGCCGCTAAAATAGCCTGGCGATGCTCGCCTTCGCCGTTGAAACGCGAAACTAACTCGCTGACACCTGCAGCTCCTGCGCGCCAGCGCGCCTGGGCGCAGAGGAACAAAGCCTCGACCTCATCCGGCAAGTGACCATAGCGATCTTCAAGCTCTTCCTCGAGTTGGCGGATGCCTAAATCCTCGCCGGCGCGCGCTAAACGGTCGTATAAACTGATGCGCTCAGCGGCGTCGGGCATGAACGAGCGCGGTACCAAAGCAGGACGACCAACCTTGACATCAACATTCGCCAGACTATTGATCTGTCCGCCTTTAACCCTTGCAATCGCTTCGCGTAACAACTCCGAATACAAGTCGATACCAATAGCTTCGATATGCCCGCTCTGATCCGAGCCGATTAGGTTTCCAGCGCCGCGCAGGTCGAGATCTTCGCGGGCAATGCGGATGCCTGAACCTAACTCGGTAAAACGCCGCAAAGCCTCAAGCCGTTGTTGCGCTTTATCGCTCAAATGATCTTCGTCTTGGCGCAACAAAAGATAACAATAACCGCGCTCTCGGCGGCGCCCAACGCGGCCGCGAATTTGATGCAGCTGGGCCAAACCAAAACGGTCGGCACGATGGATCAAAATGGTGTTTGCGTTGGGAATGTCCAAACCGGATTCAATGATAGTTGTGCAGACGAGGAGATTAGTTTGACCTTGAATGAAGCCGATCATCGCCGAATCGGCAGCTTCGGCACTCATCTGCCCGTGAGCGATGGCGATGCGGGCTTCAGGAATAATTTGCGCCAAATGCCCGGCAACGGCGTCGAGGTCCTGCACTCGATTATGCAGAAAAAACACCTGCCCACCGCGCTCAAACTCGCGCTGCACCACCTCGCGAACCAATTCATCCTCATAACGACAAACGGTAGTGCGAACTGCCCTGCGATCGGCCGGCGGCGTGGCGATAAGGCTCAACTTGCGAACTCCAAGCATGGCAAGCTGCATGGTTCTTGGAATGGGTGTTGCGGTCATTGTCAGCACGTTAACCCCCTCACAAAGCTCTTTAATGCGCTCTTTATGGCGCACGCCAAAGCGCTGCTCCTCATCGACGATAAGCAGGCTGAGTGAGGCAAACTGGACCTGCCGCCCGAGAAGCTTATGAGTTCCGATGACCACATCGATTTTACCCGTCGCCAGGTCCTTTAAAACCTCTTTGGTTTGCGCCGCCCCGACCAAGCGGCTCAGCCCAGCGACGCGCGCTCCAACCGCCTCAAAGCGCTCCCGAAAGCTGCGGAGGTGCTGCTGACAAAGTACCGTCGTTGGCACCAATACGGCAACTTGTTGACCCGCGGCGACCGCGGTGAAGGCGGCGCGCATGGCGACCTCGGTCTTACCAAAGCCGACATCGCCGCAGAGTAGGCGGTCCATCGCTTTCGGGCTCGCTAGGTCGCCGGCGATAGCCTCGAAAGCCGTCTCTTGGTCAGGCGTCGGCTCAAAAGGAAAGAGTTGTTCAAAGCCACGGGCCATCTCACCGGCATCGGCCAAAGGCCGGGTTTCAAAAGCCTCTCGTTTCGCTTGAGTTTCCACAAGCCGATGGGCGATCTGCAACAGCCCCTTGCGCACTCGAGCACAGCGTTTTTGCCATGAACTGCCGCCGATTTTATCGAGTTTGGCCTGATCACTTCCATCGTAGGGACGCAGCACGCCAATGCGCGCCACGGGCACAAAAACCTTATCGTTATCACGAAAATCAACGCGTATAAAATCATGTTCGATGCCATCGATCACGCGACGCTCAATGCCCTCATAACGACCAATACCAAAATCCAAATGAACGACGTTTTTACCCGGACACAATTCCGAAAGCGTCGTGTTAAAATGGGTTGGCCGATGGCTTCGTACGTTCTTTTTTCGACCACTGATCAAACGCTCGGGCATAACCACCAAGAGGCGTTTGCGGTCGACCCAGCCTCGATGAATCGAGCCCTGAGCTAGATAGGCCATGACTTTCGGGTCGCGTAGATTGTCCAGGCTCTGCCCGGCGCCGACCGGTGCTTGGCCGGGAAGGGTTCGGCTGTTCATCTGGCGCTCGCCAAGCTGCACCGCTAAACGTTCTTGCCGAAGCTTATTTTCGCTGAGGATAAGCAGCGTAAAATGCTGCTCCCTCCAATGGCGAATAACTTCGACCAGCGGCGACAAAAGGTCGGCGCTTTCGGAGAGCGAGCGGCGACTCGCACTGGCTAATTGGCGCTGTAGATCATCAAGATCATCAAAACGGGGGCGTTCATCGTCAGGAGGAGATGCGCTCTCGAGATCGATGCGCTGCCGACCGGCGAGCGCAGCCATTACCGCATCTCGATCCAAACGATGCGCCGAAGGTTGGGCGACCAACTCGGACTCGCGGCGCGCTTCAAAGCCCTCAAGAAGCAAACGGTCGCAATCGGCCAGGGCCGCTTCGAGGCGCGCTGGAGCGCAAAATACAACCTTGCCGGAGCGCGGTAAAAGACTCAGTAAATTGCTGCTCGCCGGCCGTAAAAACGGTTCTAATGCTTCAACACCTGGGTACCGAATACCCGCCTCGAGGCGCTGCCAGGTGGCCATAAAGGTAGCCGATGGAAGCTGCAGTTCATCGCTTAAGGCCAGCAAATCAGCGCGCTGAGCGCGAGCGATGCTTGGGCCCACGCTAAAGGCTCGCGCCGGGGCGGCGACCAACAATTGTAGATTGCGCCCCTGCCTCTGGCTAACGGGATCAAAGAAACGCAAACTTTCCAGTTCATCACCAAAAAAATCCGCTCGCACTGGCTGCTTTTCACCCGGCGGCCAGAGATCCACGACCGAGCCGCGTAGCGCCACGGTTCCCGGGTCTTCGACCAAGGGAACATGATGGTATCCAGCGGCCTCAAGATGGCTGACGAGTTCTTCTCTATCGCTCTGTTCACCGGGGGCGAGCAACAAGGAGGTCGCCGAGACGCTGGCTAGGTCCGGAACGCTGCGGCCGATAGCTCCAGCAGAAGCGACGATGAGATCAACCTCGTCGCCCATGCTTAGGCGGGCTAGCAAACCCAAACGCGACCAAGAACGACGCGGGTCGGGAGTCAACGGCGAATACGGGCTTTGTTCATCGTCGCGAAAGGCATGAACCAGACGTTCCGGAGCCAAAGCTTGAAGATCGGCGCAGAGCTCTTCTACATCCCGGTCTTCGGCGACAACCAGCAGATGAGGGCCTGCCGAATCGAGCAACTCAAGACAACGAATAGCCCATGCAGCGGGCGGCACACCAAACTCGGTGGTCTTCATGAACTTGCGTCCGGCAAGATCACGCCGAGTTTTGCCAAACGCTCCATCAAAGCAGCTTTATCTTGGATCACTTCAACCTCGTCACGACGCGGCGGCGCATCGATTAACTCCTCAACCAAGCCACAGCCCTGGAGATCGGTTAAAAACCTCGAGGGACAACGAAGAGAACGACGCTCGCCGCGCACAGCTTCGTTACTTCGAGTCAGCACGAGATGGTCGCGAGCGCGGGTGATGGCGACGTAGAGCAAGCGGCGCTCTTCTTCGATTTCACCCATATCACCCGATTCTAAACTACGCTGATTGGGAAGTGATCCCTCTTCGATTCCAACGACCCAGACATGGTCAAATTCCAAGCCTTTCACACCGTGGATGGTGCTCAAGGTCACGCGCCCTGCTGAATCATCGCTCTCATCGCGAGAGCTGGCCAGCGTCATGCGATTTACAAAGGAGTTAATTTTTGCCCCCGGACTTTTGCCCAAAGCCGAATCGGACCAACTCTTTTGTAAGATATCTAGCACCCGATCAAGGTCGTCACGGTGGCGATGCAGCAGCTTTTCGTTGCTGATCTCTTCACCGAGCCGGGCACTATAATGGTTGCTGTCGAGCAGTTCGCTAAACACCTCTTTGGGGCCTTTTCCCTGACCAAGCTGCTTGCGAGCCACGGCGATGGAAGCCTGAAACTCAGCAAGCGCCAAACGCGCCGGGGAGCGCATGTTTTCCACATCAGAGCCGTCAACAGAGGCGATGCCTATTCCGCTAGCCCTTGAGAGTTCGCTGAGGCGCTCGATTGTGGTGGCGCCGATGCCGCGCGTCGGCGTCGTGATGGCGCGCCGAAAAGCGATCTCGTTTCGGTCCGAAGCGACCACCTGCATGTAAGAAAACAGGTCGCGTGCTGCCTTTTTATCGGCAGTTCGCTTACCGCCAATGAGACGAAAAGGAAGCTCTCGCCGCCCGAGTTCAGCCTCGAACAAGGGGGCCTGAGCGCTACGCCTAATAAGAATGGCGATCTGATCCAGGTCGATTTTGGCTCGTCGCAAACGAGCAATTTCTCGTACCACCACCTCGGCCTCGAGTTCATTGTCCGAAAAAACCTGCAAACGCACTGCTTCGCCAGCTCCGCGAGCAGCCGTCAGCACTTTGGCTTTACGCATTCGATTATGACCGATGAGTGCATTGGCGGCGTCGAGGATGGGCGACCGACAACGGTAATTAGCGGTGAGATAGATCGCTTTACAGCCTTTAAACTTATGCTCGAAATCCAAGATATTGCGCTGGTCCGCACCGCGCCAGCCGTAGATGCTCTGATCGTCATCGCCGACCACACAGAGGTTACCGCTAGACCCCATCAAACTCGCCAAGAATTGAAACTGCATGGTGTTGGTGTCTTGGTACTCATCGACTAAAGTATAGCGCCAACGAGCGCGCAGGGTCTCCAAAACATCAGGATGCTGACGCAGCAGAATCAAAGGGAGTTCGATAAGGTCATCGAAGTCGACAGCGCCGAGGGCTGCTTTTTCTTCGTTGTAGCGCGCCATCAACATGCCCAGGGCGTAATGGTCATCATCCTCGCTCTCTTGCAGGGTTTTGGCAGTCAGTCCTTCGTTACGGGCCGAACTTAAAAAGCTAGCGATGAGGTCGACCTGGCGCCCGAGATGAGTGCGCACTTTGGCGCAGACGCGGCGCAATAAGGAATTCTGCTCGCTTTGGTCGAGGATAGAGACCTGAGCTGGCAGACCGAGTTGATGATGAAACTCTCGCACCAACCGTAGCCCAAGCCCGTGGAAGGTTCCTAGGCTCATCCCCTCGCTGGCTTTACCCAAACGCTGGCGCATCTCGGCCGCTGCTTTGTTGGTAAAGGTGAGGGCCAGGATGGCCTCGGGGGGAATATTTTGGCGCAGCATGTAACGAATTCGCTCGGTAATAACCCGAGTTTTTCCCGAACCAGCACCGGCGAGTACCAAAACCGGCCCATCAATCTGTTCGACCGCCGCCTGCTGCTGCGCGTTTAACTGCATCGATTCCCCGCCGAAGTTGACGCCGGCTAGCATGTGCAGCGCAGCGCTTCCAGCGCGCTGCGCGAGCGCTGCTTGACGCTGCCTCCCCCGGGCTGCATGCATGACCTGAAGAGCGCTAAGTGGAGCAAGGATTTCGGTGAGTTCTGCACAATTTTCAGACACCCTGCACGAAGTCGCAGTGGTCGCCTTGCGCATCGCTGCAAACGGAATGCCGAAAGACAGTTCGTCGCGCGCCGGCGTTGAGCTGCGCATTGCTCAGGCAAGCGGTCTCGTTAGTCACGAAGCTGCTTTGGCGTTTTTGGCTGAACTTGTTGGGGATTTTGAGGCAGGCCAATTCTCGTCTCAGCCCCCGCAGCAAGCTCAAGCCAGAACAAAAATACTCCTCGACGCCGCGGTCGACGCGCTGCGCACTGCGATGCATGCCGATCGCAGTCTAGTGTTCCCCTCGGCGGCTATACCTAAGCCAGGCGAAAGCACCGACGAGGCTCTCGGGCGACAACTGCGCGAGGTGGGGACGGCAATTAAAGAACGCCTTCGCCGCTCGCTCTCCGACCGTAAAGAATTAGTGCTGAGCCTCGAAGGCCTGGTGCGTCAAATTGCCGCTTTGCAAGGCGGCGGTGAACAGATCGGCCAAGACCTCGACGGTATTAATGAAGTGATTCAAGAAGTCAGTGAATCGGACGAGTTATCGGTCGCTATCCGCGATAAGCTACTCACCCGTGCCAGTACTTTAACATCTCGTATGGGCGAAATGAAACAACGTATTTCAGCCGCTCATTCTGAAATGGAGACAGCACAAAACCGCATCGTCGGTCTCGAAGCCAAGCTCAAACAGCGTGAAAAAGAAGCTCATAACGACACGCTAACCGGCCTTCCCAACCGTCGCGCTCTCGACACTATGCTGGCCGATGCTGCGCTGCGCTCCCATAAACTCGGCGAGCCCCTTACAGTCGTCATGCTCGACATCGACCACTTCAAACGGTGCAACGACAATTATGGCCATCGCGGCGGTGACGCTGTTTTAGTCGAGATAGCCGCACGCCTGCGCGCCGAGATGCGCGGCTCCGATTTTGCTGCGCGCTTTGGCGGCGAAGAGTTCATTCTGGTTCTTCCCGGCTGCTCACTCATCCTCGGACAGCGTGTCGCCGAACGTGTGCGCCAAGCCATCGCACGCCGCCCCGTCATCTACGAGGGAAAATCCGTTTCGGTTACCACCAGTTTAGGTCTTGCCGAACTGCAGCCGAAAGAGAAGCCTGGTCAGGTCATCGAGCGCGCCGACCAAGCTCTATACAGCGCCAAGAATTCCGGTCGCAATCGCTGGGTGGCAGCCTCTTGACGTCAAATTTGAAGTATTTTCAAACTGATAGAGTAGTGGTAAACCCTAGGCTTGTGATAGCGACATATTTTTGACAGACCCCGATCGCAAAGGGGATCTTCGCTTGCAAATCCTGGCCGTTTACAGCGACCGACGATAGCTGTCGTTGATCGATATGGCGCTTCGCCCCCTGCGGCTCGCGCGCATGACCCAAATCCCCAATTTGGCGGGCGCCAAACGCTGCCTTGAAAACTCGGACTTCGATCTGATCATCTCTGCTCTCGAACTGCGTGACGGCGACGGTATGGAACTGTTCGAAAAAGCAAAGGACCGGGGCATCCCGGTAATTATGGCAAGCGGCGGGTTCGGCCAAGATATCAGTTTAAAAATTCTCGCCTATGAGCGCGCTCGCATCATCGAAAAGCCTTTAGAAACCGATGTGTTGACGCCGATGGTCGAGAGTCTAATGAAGCTCTCTCCCAGCGAAACCAGCGCCAGCGGACGAGCGGAGTTGCTCAATTCGCTGCGCCCGGAGCAGCTTCAAGAGATCGAAGCAACCACCTCTCCACATCCCTTCGAAGACCAAGCGATCATCGGCGAGGCGGCGATCTGGAAGGCGGCTTTGGCGCAAATCGCCCAGGTCGCTGATACGCGCGCCGAAGTGTTGCTCTTAGGCGAATCTGGGACGGGAAAGGAACTGGTCGCCAAAGCAGTTCATTCGATGAGCCCTCGCGCCGGGCAAGCCTTTGTCGCCGTTAACTGCGCAGCCATCCCAGCTAACCTTCTTGAATCAGAACTTTTTGGGCATATTAAAGGAGCCTTCACTGGCGCCATTGGCAACCGAACAGGGCGCTTTAAAGAGGCTGATAGAGGCACGATTTTCCTCGACGAAATTGGTGAACTGCCCCTGGACTTACAGGCAAAATTACTGCGTGTTTTACAAGAAAAGCGCTTTACTCCAGTAGGTGCCGACAAAGAGATTTATGTCGACTTTCGGGTGGTAGCAGCTACCAATATAGCCCTTAAGGCCAGCGTCGCCGCCGGGAGCTTTCGCGAGGACCTTTTCCATCGGCTGTACGTGTTTCCCGTCCTCTTACCACCCTTGCGCCAACGGCGAGTCGATATACCCATCTTGGCGACGCATTTTCTTGCCGAAGCCAACGCTGAATTTAGACGCCGAGTTGACGGCTTTTCTGCCCAAGTTCTTGCTGCAATGAGCGCAAACAACTGGCCGGGGAACGTACGCCAACTGGAAAACACAGTACGGCGCTTGGTGATCA
>JAPKCE010000044.1 GCA_028823075.1 Myxococcota bacterium | reverse complement strand
GCCCGGTATCTCCGTCGCCCAAACGCTTATGGTATTGGCTGGAGGCCAGCGGGACGATGCCCGATTCATCGCAAAGACAGATAAAGCTCAGTTCGGTGCCGATCAAACATTCTTCGATCACCACCCGCGCCCCGGCTTGACCAAAACGACCTTCAAAGCATTCGCGCACCGCCGCCTCGGCCTCGGCCCGGTTCTGCGCGACCGTGACGCCTTTTCCAGCTGCCAGGCCGTCAGCTTTAATGACGATCGCTCCCTCGTGCCCTGCCAAGTATTCAAGCGCCGCTGACTCCTGACTAAAGGTCTCATGGCGAGCCGTGGGAACACCAGCGGCGTTCATAATCTCTTTGGCAAATGCTTTGCTGCCTTCAAGCTCGGCGGCTGCCGCACTTGGGCCAACACAGGCAATACCGGCGCTGCGCAAGGCATCGGCCAGGCCTCCTACCAACGGCGCCTCTGGACCAATAACCACCAGTTCAGCTTGCAAATGCTGGGCTAGCTCGAGCTGTTCTTGCACAGCATCGGCGGCGACATCATGAACTTTGGCGAGCTGCGCTATGGCAGCGCTTCCCGGCGCCGCATGAAGAACGGTCACCGAAGGGCTCTGGCGCAGGCGCCAAACCAGCGCATGCTCACGACCACCACCACCAACAACAAGAACTCGCATGCTCGGCTCCTTTAGTGGCGAAAGTGGCGGGTGCCGGTAAAGACCATCGCTATGCCATGCTCGTTTGCGGCGTCAATGACCTCGGCGTCTCGCTTCGAGCCACCGGGCTGAATCACCGCCTTGGCGCCGACCGCTGCACAGACATCAAGGCCATCGCGAAAGGGGAAGAAAGCGTCCGACCCGACCACCGTATTAGCGAGATCTAACTTACAACGTTTGATGGCGAGTTCAGCCGCGTCAATGCGACTCATCTGACCGGCTCCAACGCCTACTACCTGCTCAGCGTTAGCGAACACGATGGCGTTCGATTTAACATGCTTGCAGACCTTCCATGCTAACTCCAAGGCGCGGGTTTCTGCCGCGTTCGGGGCCCTCTGAGTGGCGACTTCACGCGTCTCTTGGGCGCCAATATCGCTATCTTGAATGAGCATGCCATGCTGAACGGAACGCATGCGTGGGCTGGTGTCAAAGTCGCTGCGAAGGCGCATCAAACGTAGGTTCTTTTTGCGCATCAATCGCTCTTGGGCAGCCTCGCTGAACGAAGGTGCCACGATCACTTCCAGAAAAATCTCAGCCATCGCTTCGGCTGCTTCTAAATCGATTTCAACGGAACACGCGACGATGCCGCCAAAGGCTGACACCGGATCGCAATCAAGGGCCGCCTTAAAAGTATCGGCGGCGCTTCCCGTCGCTAGGCGCGCCACGCCGCAGGGGTTGGTATGCTTGAGAATCGCTACTGCCGTTTCGCCCTTGAATTCTTCGATCAAGCAAAGCGCCGCATCGAGATCGACCAAGTTGTTGTAACTAAGCGCCTTGCCATGCAACTGCTCGCAGCCACAGGGCAATTCAGGGTCGCCCAGAAGCCGCGCTTGTTGATGCGGGTTTTCACCGTAGCGCAGTTCCTCACCGGCTCCGAGGTACGTGGCGATCATGCGGTCGTAGGCGGCAGTATGATCAAAAGCCTTGGTCGCCAAACGTCGCCGCGTCTGCTCGCTAGTGTCGCCTGCGCTCACCTCACCCAGGACTTCGGCATAGTCACTCGGGTCGACAACCACGGTCACCGAAGCGTGGTTTTTAGCCGCCGAACGCAGCATGGTCGGACCGCCAATGTCGATGTTCTCAATGGCCAGATCAAAGGTGCAGTCGGGCTTGGCGATGGTCGCCGCGAAGGGGTACAAATTGACCACCACCAAGTCGATGGGACCAATATCGTGCTGCGCCGCTTCGGCTAGGTGGTCGGCGTTGTCGCGGCGATACAAAATACCGCCATGCACTTTCGGATGTAGAGTTTTCAGTCGCCCAGCGAAAATTTCCGGGCTACCGGTGTAAGAAGCCACATCGATCACAGGGAGTTGCGCCTCGCGTAGGGCGCGTGCGGTGCCACCTGTGCTCAACAACTCGACACCGGCTTCAACGAGGCCGGCGGCGAAGGGGATTAATCCTGATTTATCGGATACGCTCAACAGGGCACGTTGCATTTTTAGGGCTCCGTAAAAGAGATAAGGTCGGGGTTGACCCCCGACCGCAACTTCACAAAATGGTAAAGGCCCTTATTCGATGCGCGCGCCCAAATCGGTAATATCTTCTTCGGTGAGATCGACGATGGATTCGAGGTCGTCGAGGGCCTCAGCTTCGAGCTGACGCACACGCTCACGCGTTAAGTTCATTAGGCCGCCCACCTCTTCCAAGGTGATGCCGCCGCGCTCGGCCACGTCCAGGGCGCAGGTCTCTTCGAGTTCATGAACTTCTTTGCCGGGGAAGTTGAACTTGATCGAGCCGGTACGCGGGTTAACATCGAGGTAGAGATGGAAACGACAGGCTACAAACAAGCAGGGTCGGGCGCCAAAGCGGCAATCTTCACGGTCGGCCGGGCGCTCGTAGGTCTCGGGTTCGACCCATTCGCCGTCGGCTATGAGACGTCGACGATCGCGCAACATCTGTTTTTGCGACAAGGTGCGTACGGGCTGAGTCACGTGGCCTATTTCCTTAGCGAAGATAGCTGCATGCTGCCGATAAGGCCTGCGGGCTTGTGTCGTCAACCCAGTGTCGGCGAAAGACACAACATCAAACCCAGCGAGCCATTTTGATTCTCATCTTTTCAATTCGAACCCGAGCACCTGTGACAATAAATATTAAAGATCGCCACGACCCACAATACCGGACAGGTCCCCAACAAAGGGTAGCGCCATGACCACCATATGAATCACCTGTAAAAGGTGGAGTACGATGGCGTAGGCCTGCGCCTGAGGCGCGGCAAAACCAAACAAAGAGACCAAAGCGAAAATGATCGGCGCGTGGAAGGTCCCGATGCTTCCCGGGCCGGCGGGGATCATAATACCCACCACCAACAATGCCATCACGAGACAGCCCTGAACGTAGGTGATCTCCATGCCAAAGGCGGCGGCCAAATAGGTCATACCCCAGGCGTTCAGGCCCCAATAGGCAAGGGTGCAGGCCAAATAGAGGCCCCGCAGTCGCCAGGTCGGCAAACTACCCAAGCCCTCGGTGAACCCTTTTAATAGGGCGATGATTTTATCGCTGAAAGACGCGCCCAAAGGGCTACAGCAGCGGCGCCAAAAGCTTTCTGCGGCGATCGGGGCCAAGGCGATGGACCCGAAGGCCAGCGCGGCGCCGCCAAAAATGGCGCCGGCCACGCCGCCCATGGTCCACAACAAAGGATCGTTAGCGCCCGATGCGAGCACCGCTAGGCAGAGCACAAAAACCATCACCAAACCGTCTACAGTTCGCTCCACCGCGACTGTTCCTAGGCTCGCGCTCATGCTCAGGCCTCGATGGCGCTTAAGCAGCAGAGGCCGGGCGAATTCACCGAGTCGAAGCGGCACCAAAAAGACGGCGGCGAAACCCAGGAAAGAAATGCGCAATGAACTCATAAAAGGCTGTTCAGAATCGAGCGATCGGATCATCAAATGCCAACGGTAACTGCGCAGCAGATGGATGATGAAAATACTCAACAGGTACAGACCAACAGGCGCCAGGCCAAGCGCCTTGAGCGCCTCTATTAAAGCATCAAAATCGAGGTCTTTAAAGGCCACAAATACGAAAACTAAAGAGACGAGAAGCGCTAGAGTCAGACGAATTAGGCGGGTTGCCAAGGGTCCACCTCTTTACCCGCTAAAAGCGAGCGCGGGTTGCGCGTAAGCAAGCGCTGAATGGCCGACTCGCCGCCAAGCTTGCGCAAGGCAGAGAGCCCTGTGTCGTAGGCCGCCGGAACATCATCGCTGCTGTGGCAATCGCCGCAAACCAGGCCCACCAGACCGTCCATGAGAAAGCGTTTGGCGTTACCGCCGCGAGCCCAGCCAAAGCCGCGACCTAAGGTGCCCAAATTGATCTGCGCGGTGATGCCTCGTTCGACTAAGCCTCGGAGGCGTAGGCGTCCCTTTTTACCTTCGAAAATTCGATAGCGTTCAACATGGGCGAGCACCGGTTTTAGCCCCTGACGCTGCAGCGAATACAAACGCTCGTCAAAAAGCGGAGGGTCGTCGTTGGGATGGATCTCAACGAGAAAGGCGCGCCCGTTACCGTAGGGCTGCCCGCCCCCCTCGGCCAGCGAATCGAGCACCGCACCGCAATACCAATGCTCAGCGCCGGGGTGAATGACCAAGGCGATACCCAAAGCTTCGAGTTTGCGCACAAGCTCAGCGCGCAGGTCGGCTAGGGGCTGCGGCTCGTTGGGCCAAACCGGAGGTTTGATATGACTGGTCGCAGCAACCTCAGACACGCCCGCCTCGCTCAAGGCTTTCGCCAAGGCTAAGCTGTCATCCCAAGTCTTCGGTCCATCATCGATGCCCGGTAAGATATGGGTGTGCAGATCGATCATAAGATTACTCGCAAGCGTTAACGGTGGCACCATCGCAAACGTTTTGTGAACTGCAAAAGCGCCCGGCATCTTCTATGCCGCATTGATGCACACTGGTGCAAGGGTCTCCGAGATCCTGATACAATACACAGATACCCGGACGACCCAAACTGCAGCTTTGACTCAAATCCTCGCAATTCGCGGGGCGACACCAGCCACGGCGACAAGGAAGGCGACCATCGCAGACCTCGCCAAGGTCTGAATAACCCACGCATGTCCCCTCTCGGCTACCCGCTTCTACGCGGCAGGTGTTACGAGTGTCGCAGCGTGAATAACCGGCGCCAATCTGACAATACTCACCCTCTGATCCGTAGCCCATTTGCGTGCAGCGTGCACCGTCGGTGGCGTCAGGCACGCTGCAACGTAGGCCCGACGAGCACGCCAAGTCTTCACCGCAGGGCTCGCCTTCTTGAATTTGAGCCACGCAGATTCCGAAACGTTCCTCATCGCCTTGTTGGCAACCCAGGCCGCGCGCACAACGAGGAAAGCTCGTGCTAATAATGTCGCAGCGCATGCCTTTAGAGGCGGCTAACTCACAGCGTTCATCGCCGCGTTCACCGACACAAAACGTCCCATCCGCACAAGGCGTTCCGACGCCTCGACAGCTTTCGCCCAAGGCCAGCGCTTCGGCGCAAATACCGCCGCTGCAGCGCAAGCCCGCTTCGCATTCCGAATCATTAAAACAACGCCCGCTACCCTGTGCCAATTTTGCCCTGCATCGACCGCGAGTCGAAGGTTCGGGATTGGGACCGCGATCACCACAATAGCCAGATGAGCATTCGCTTGAATCAAAACAACACGCGCCCAAAATGCCCAAACCTTCGGTAAAGCCGGAGAAATCACATTCGGGTACTTGGCGGATGCATTGCTCGATCTTTAGAGCCCGCAAACAACGGGTCACCGCAGCGCCGTCGTAGCGTAAGGTGCCCATCTGTTGGCGTTCCATAAAGGGATATTGCCAGCGCGTTAGGCAGTTAAAAGTCGGCAACTTCTCGTCGAGTTTACAGCTCTCGATGCGTTGGTAATTAGCCGTCGGGTCGCAGCGTATCTGATAATCGCAAAGACTCTCTTCGAGGTAGGCGCAGAACTGCTCCACCGGAATCGAATCGGGCACGGGCAGCGGCGTCTCGCCGGGCCGGCCGTGAACCGGCCATTCGCTTTGGCGCGGTCCGGCGTCGGGAGCAGGCTCGTCCGCAGGGCAGCCTGCAAAAACAAGAAGAGCGGCCGCCATAGCGAACCGCCCTTCTCGAGACAACATGGGTAACACCGCTCTAGTCGAATTCGTAAGCATCGACGATGGAACGGATCATATCGACCCAGAAGAACTCCTTGTGCACGTCGCTGTTAGCGATGGCCAAAGCGGCAGCATCCAGATCGGCGCCCGCCAAGCTAGCATCACGCTGCAAAGCATCGGCGCGAGCCGAATCGAGCACGGCAGATTTTAGCACACCGTTTTCGTAGAAACGATCGCTGATGGTTTTGAGCATGTCGTAGCCGAGCGCCACAAAGCGCTCATCCGGATCGGCCATGCGCCAGGAATAATTCTCGGTGCGCACTGCAAAATAGGTGCGCATGTTCACCGGGTTCATCAACTCGATGTATTTTTCAGGATCGGTTCGCACCGCATCAGGAACCAACTGTGAGTCGATGCTGCCCGTGATGCCGATCTTGAAGTTGTTGTTCAGGTCACGCTCGTTGGTCGCCTGGACCGACCAGGCAGCAGCCATGATCAAAGAGACATAACGGGTGAAGAAGCGATCGCCCGGATCAATGGCTTTGTACTCAGCCGGATCGAAATCGCTGCCGCGCAACAAGAAGGCAGAGGTCCGACGTTCGTATTCACCCAAGTCCTCGGCGTCATCCGGGTCGGGCATGCGCCAAGCCGGACCGTAGAGCGTGGCATCCCCCATCACCAAGCCGGCGATGATGGAATGCAATTGGGTACCGAAGATGTTTAGGAAGTTGATCTGGAAAGAGCGCGTATCCGAACTGGAATCAACACCCACAAAGTTGGTGGTGGTTTCTGTCAGGTAGCTAAGCGCGCCCCACTTATCCATCCAATGACCTGCATAATTCGGACGAATAAACGCATAATAGCCGTCTTTTTCCGGATCCCATTTGGACAAATGGCCCACGGCGTCATCGCCGATACCATCGAGCTCGATGGAGTCTGCTGCACAGGCCGCGTTGCCATCGATCTGCGAGGCTTCGATCTTTTCATAGACCTGACGAGTATCGTTGAAACAATACGTTCCCTCGTCGGGTTGTTGCAGCACTTTGACAAAGAACTGAGCCGCGGCGGCGCCGGCGAAGAATTGCTCCAAGCCGCATTGTTCGGCGATGTAATGAGCGATCTCACCGTCTTCGATCGGGTTGCCGTCGTCGTCCTTGCGCATGAGCGGCTGCCCATTGCTCGGGTCAACACAGTCCCAGCCGCGCCGGATGATGAACTCCTCGTTCACGAAATGCTTGTACTGAGCACTCAAGAACTCAAAGTTACGGATGGTCCAAGGCATGTAACTCCATCCGGTATGCCAACCCAAACGATCGCGACGAGTTGCTGCCAGAGGACGATAGCCGTCGGCTTTTTCGATCCGGTTGCGAACCGTTTCGAAAACGTCTGCGCCTTCGTCGAAACGATGACAATAGGAGGCGCCGCCGGCGTATTCATCGGAACAGAATCGATAAGGGACGCGCAGGTTCGTTAAAGTTGAATCTGCCATCTCACCATCGGAACCAACATCCGTAAGGGTACGCTCTTTGAGCAGGCCGATGACCTCGCCCACCGGGCGGCCGCCGACTGTTCCACGCCCCGTCGGAGCATCGAGAGGCAAGCCAGCGAGGATGCGAGGGTATGCTGTGTAATGATAGTTGTTCGGCGACCAAAGGGCGCGTGTATTGACATCGGCCAAACGCTCACGGCCCTCAAAGTTCCAAACCTCAACTTTGTTAGCGTAGCCGTATAAAATCGCGGCGCGATCGTACTTACCCAAGCCTTGAAGGTCGGTGTACCAGCGCCCGGAATAATCCATAATGGACGAATACTGATATTCGCGCAGGCTGACCCCGTCCTCGTCGGTATTTTGAGCAAGAGCGGTCAGCCCTTCTTCGCCGAGCAAGAACTCAGGGTCGAGAACGCCCAGTTCAGCCTTTAGTGCCCAGTAGCTGTCATGGTAATTCAAAGCATCGGAGCTGCCTGCGAAGTTGTGACGAAGTCCAAGGTTATGTCCGATCTCATGCAGCGCGGTGGCGCGGAACATGAGACGCATGATGTAGCTGCGGATCTTATCGTAATCCGGCGCCCCGTCGTTTTGCAGTTCCGGCTTGGAGCGTAAGCGACGTGCTAACTGCAACATGGAAGCGTCCGAGAAGAGCGCTAAATCGATGCTCTGCTCGCCGGCTTTTTTGAGGCGTAGTTCGTCGCGCTCAACGAGCTGACGAGCGAGCGTCAGCGCGTTGTGCTGCTCAAAGACTTCTGGCTCTTCATCGCCTTCGTGCAAACCGCCACTCGCCATGGTGACAAGCTCGGCATTGCTCAACTTCTTGTGCAAGCCATTAGCGACCAAGGGTCCGATCATATCGTGGAAACGACCCGTCTCAAGTTCACCGGTATCAACCTGTTCGGCGATGCGCTCCGGCAGTCCCGAGCGCTCTAAAGCGCGAGCGCTGCGACTAATCTCTTCGAGAGTAAGCGACGAACGCTGCTCGGTATAGCGTGCCCGAGCGGCTTCGATCTGAGCCCGCAGATCCGAACCGTCGATATAGGCGCCCTGCTCCAAATCACCCGAGAGCAAGCGAACCAAGTCGACGATAGAGGCAGCTGCTCGCTCGTACCCTGCACCGTAAATATAGGAATCTGCCGAAACCACTTTACCGGTAAGAGGATCGCTATTCGAAGGACCGTAGCCACCCGGTGCCGACATCGCTGGGTTAGGTACCCAAACGAGCTTGTTGTAACGATGATCGCCGATGCGAACTTCGAGACCTTCGGCGCCACAAAGCGGATCATCGCCAGCTTTGACAGGGTTGTTCGCGCAGAGAACGAACATGTCCGGTACATCGCTCAGGTCCTTGCCCTGAGCCGCCGCAACCGCTTCTTTCAACACCTCGTTCCATTCGCCGGCGACGACCTGTGCTTCAGGAATCAGGTTCACGGGTGCATTGGCTCCCGGGAAACGTTTGTTCAGGTAATAAACGATCGGCTTGGGCTCACGCTCGGCGATCGGGATGCTCTGGCCGTTTTCACGGACCTTTTTCCAGATAGGATGAAGGTTGGCGAAGTGATCGCGGTTGCCTTCACGAGTTCCGTAATACTGATCGTGATGAAAGCGCGTCGTGCGGAAAAATCCGAAGCGTTCGAGGCGGTGGTCGTTGTAGGGTACGGCATCATAATCATCGGCAATCGGCTCGCCGACCTTCGTCACCACATTGTTTTCGTCGCGAACATCGCCACTATGGGGCATGCGACTAAAGTTCATCCGCACGCGCAGGGTTTGCCCACGGCAATCCCAATAAGGGTTAGCGTAGAGCCAGCATTTCGGGATGGGAAAGCCGTAAGAGCGAGTCAGTTCTTGATCGAGTTCAGGCTTAAAGAAGGCCTTTAAGGTGACTTCAAAATGCCCGCTTTCCTTATCGAAGCGGATCGCATCTGCGGCGTCATCGTCATCACTTTCCTGAATATAATAGCTACCGTTTTCACCACGGAAGCGAATATTAGAATTCCAGTCCACGCGAAACTTTTTGCAGTTGTACCAGCGACAGTCGCTACCGTTTTCAGACAGAACGTTGTTCTGCTCACCCGTCGCCGCGTTGTAGCCCCGCTTCACGTCAAAGTGACGCTTAACAGGGAAATGATAGATCATGGGGCCGCGCCAGGCGGCGCCTTCTCGCTCGTTCGTTTTGTCGGTATTGGCGACCAAATCGTAGGAGCGATAACCCACCAAGCCGCGCTCGGTGATGTCCCACTTAATACGCTCAATGCCCTCACCAGCACCGACGAAGGCGAAACCTGTAGTAAAGGGCGCATCCACGACGGTCCAGCTTGCGTACCATTCGCCAACAAAGAAATCTTTGTCCAAAATATTCGGCTGGGTGCGATCGATATCCTCGATGCCTCCGGCGCAAGCGGAGAGGAACAACAGAGCTGCGATTGATTTCATGTTTTTCATTATCGTATCTCCCTTTCTACCGGTTCTCATAGAAGTAAACGAAACCACGGATCAGATCCGGGAAGTAGAAAGCACCGTGCAGTTGGTTGTTAATGGTGTGACGAGCTTGCTGCTCGGCTTCGATTCGCCCTTGCGCTTCGCCATCGACGCGTGCGTCTCGCTTGAGACGTCCACAGGCTCGCCGGTTGTCGGCAGACTCAGCAGCGTTTTGGCAGACAGCCGATGCTTCGGCGATGGCCGTCAACTCTTCGATCTTATCGGCGACGGCATCTTCAACGTTTTGTGCCACTTCAAGCGCAACCTTATCGGCGCGTAGGTTACCCTGAGCGTCCAGATGATCATTACGAACCTTTTTGAGAAGTTCATAACCGGGCGACAAGGCAGCTGCACCACCGTAATTGACCAGATCACCGTTCA
>JAPKCE010000555.1 GCA_028823075.1 Myxococcota bacterium | reverse complement strand
GCTCTCAAGGTTAATGCGGGCGCCGACAGCGAGTTCAGTCTCGCGAGATCGCATGCTACGGCGTTGGGTCACGCGCTTGGCGATTTTCTCATCGGTAACATTAACTGCATCGCCGGCTTTCGGAACGCCGTTGAGACCGAGGACTGCAACCGGGAAGGAAGGTCCAGCTTCGAGCACCTCGTAGCCTTGGTCATCGTACATGGCGCGAACTCTACCGTAATGCTGACCGGCGATAACAATGTCGCCCTTCTTCAGCGTTCCAGCCTGAACCAAGATGGTCGCCACGACACCGCGACCGCGATCGAGTTGTGCTTCGACCACCGAACCGACGGCTGGCTTGTCCGGATTGGCGCGCAGCTCCAGGACCTCAGCTTGAAGGGCAAGCTTTTCGAGCAATTCTCCGACGCCTTCACCCGTTTTGGCCGACAACTTCTGAACCTGCACTTCACCGCCCCATTCTTCGGGGACCAATTGGTGAGCGGTAAGTTCTTGCAAAATATTGTCCGGGCGAGCGCCCTCTTTGTCCATCTTGTTGAGCGCAACCAGCAAGGGCACATTAGCCGCCTGAGCATGCTTAATCGCTTCGACCGTCTGTGGCTTAATACCATCATCAGCGGCTACGACGAGCACAACCAGATCGGTGACCTTGGCGCCGCGAGCACGCATTGCCGAAAAGGCTGCGTGACCAGGCGTATCCAAAAAGGTGACAGCACCCGCCGGGCAATCGACCGAATAGGCTCCGATATGCTGCGTAATTCCGCCCGCCTCGCCGACAGCGACGTTCGCTTCGCGGATCTTATCGAGAAGCGAGGTTTTACCGTGATCAACATGGCCCATGACCGTGACGACCGGAGAGCGAAGAATAAGATTATCTTCGGTATCCAGATGGGTGTTCAACAACTCATCATCGGTGGCCTCAGCAGCTTCGATGATGTAACCAAACTCCTCAGCGATCAATGAGGCGGTATCAAAGTCGATGCTCTGTGTGAGCGTGACCATCATGCCGTTCATGAACAAAGAGCGAACAACCTCAGCAGCCTTGACACTCATCTCATGAGCTAACTCGCCCACGCGGATACTGCCATCGACTTTAATAATTCGTTGGCTAGCAGAAGGAAGTTGACGGTTTGTCTCTTCATCCAAGCGGTGCCGCTCGCGCTGCAGCAGAGCTTCGCCCTGAAGCTCCAACAGAGCCTTTTTACTCATCCTGCGCTTGCGCTTGGCCTTGCCATCGGGGCGCGGGGCGCCACGACGAGGGCCGCGCTGAAGCGCCGTAGGAGCGGTAGTATCTAGTGTGCCACCCGTACCCAGGCCGCTGCCGGGGCGATAACCGCCCGAACGCTGACCACCAGCGGGACGCACACCAGGGCGCACACCGGGGCGTGCTCCAGGCCGCGCACCGGGGCCACCGGGGTTAGGACCGCGCGGTGGAGCGCCTCCTGGTTTCGGACGACCGAAGCCACGACGACCTTCAGCCTGCAAACGACTGCGAATAGCGTCGGCATCGATCACCCGCACGACGCGAGCAACCGGCTTGACGCGAGCCGGCTTGGGAGCGCCAGGCACAGTAGCGATAGGCTTTACAGGAGCTCTTTTCGGCTTTTCCTCGCTCGCTTCGGGAGTCGATGCCTTGGGATCGGTGGCCTTGGGATCGGCGGCGGCCTTCGTTTCAACAGCCTGGTTCGCTTCGTCCTCGACGACCGGAGCCTCTTCAGCTGCGGACACGACGGGCTCAGGGGCAGCTTCAGCCTTCGGCTCAGCGACCGCTACAGCCGGTTCGGGTTCGGGCTCAGGTGCGGGTACAGGCTCAGGTGATGGTTCGGGCTCTGGCGCCGCTGCTACCACAGGCTCTGGGGCGCGCTCGGGCTCGGGTTCCGGCGCGGGGGCAGCCGGGGCTTCCACCTCGACCGGCGCCAACTCCTCGGAACTTACTTCGACCGCTGCAGGCTCCTCTTGAACCTCAGGCTCAAGAGCGACCTCAGCGGGTCGGCGTCGGCGAACCGCTAAGCGGCGCGGCAGACGTTCTGAGGGAGCTTTAAGGATGGCTTCGGCTTGCGCCTCATCAACGCTGGCGCTGGCCGAGCCGATCTTCATGCCGCCTTTTTCAAG
>JAPKCE010000554.1 GCA_028823075.1 Myxococcota bacterium | reverse complement strand
TAGAGATCACTTGGTCAACGATGGCCTCGACGCTTTGACCTTCAATGGAGCGCTCGCATTCGGGGCATTTTGGGACGCCGGCTCGAGCGAACAACAGGCGCAGGTAATCGTGAATTTCGGTGACGGTTCCCACGGTAGACCGGGGGTTTTTAGAGGTCGTTTTTTGTTCGATGGAGATAGCCGGAGAGAGTCCGTCGATACTGTCCACATCGGGTTTACTCTGCTGGTTTAGGAACTGCCGAGCATAGGCAGATAAACTCTCGACGTAGCGCCGCTGTCCCTCAGCGTAGAGCGTCTCGAAAGCCAGTGAGGACTTTCCCGAGCCCGAAGGTCCGGTGATCACGATCAGCTTATCTTTCGGCAGGTCGAGGTTGAGGTTTTTGAGATTGTGTTGCCGTGCCCCGCGGACGCGGATGAAAGGATCGCTCACCATGTTGCTCCTAGCTCCGGCTGTATCGGATCATTGGAAGGCGCGCACAAGGCCGTCTCGCGCGCTACACCAGGGGGGTCCTATCTAGCTAAAAATGCTGAATATAAACTTTGGCACAGATTGAGCACTAGGGGGAGACACACCGAATCAACGGTGAACAGGAGATTGCCTATGTCATATCCCAAGCCCAGTCCCGAGCGTCCAGTGGGTGTCCCCCCGCATTTCGATGTTGTGAGCGTCCGGGGTTATACCGATCGCGGCGGCGAAGAGCGTGCCGCCTACACCCGGATCGGTGCCGCCTGGAGCCGAGAAAAGGGAGGAATGGTCGTGCGCTTAAGTGCTTTGCCGATGAACGAAACGATCTATCTTTTTGAGCGTAAAGAAGAGGCAGAAGCATGAGGTGGTTCGTTTTTGTCTGCCTGATGTTGGCGGCTGCAGCAGCTCATGCTGGCCCCAAACTACGGGGTGCGGTGAATATCAACCAGGCAGGTATTTCGCAGTTGAGCTTGTTGCCGGGGGTGGGACCTAAGCGCGCCAAAGCGATCATCACTTTGCGTGAAAAGCGCCCCTTTCGTCGAGCCGTTCAACTTCGCCGTGTGCGCGGTATTGGCAGGCGTACTTTGATGAAGATGATGCCTTACATTCGCGTTCAAGGCGCGAGTGACCTGCGCGCCTTTTAGCGCATCGAAGTTGACGGCCGAGGCCGTCGTCGGCACCACCACGCCGTTGGGGGTGTCGATGGCGGCTCAAGTCAAGGTTCCAGGTTTAGCAACTCGTCTGTTGGCGTTGCGCCTTTTGCAGCGCATCGATGAAGAGGGCGCATGGCTTAGCCGAATACTCGGTGTAGAAGCCGAGCGTAGCGGTCTTAACGCTTCGGATAAATCGTTGCTACTCAACATCTGCCAAACGGTTTTGCGCCGCCGGCCGGCGCTGCTTTATGTTATTCGAGGTTGTGCACGTCAGGGTAAGGTGCCCGATGAGGTTGCGCAGATTCTCGAAGTAGCCATGGTACAAATGCTGTTTATGGACCGCATTCCTGACCACGCTGCGGTGGATCTCGCTGTGCGCTCGGCTCGTCGTGCTGGACTCAACAAGGCTACCGGGCTGATTAACGGAATTCTTCGTCGTGTTGGGCGCGAGAAGGCGGATTGGGCTAAGCGTTTTGAGCGTGAGCAGAAGGGTGCTTTGATGGGCCCGGCGCCGGCACAGCTCTACGGGCGCTGGTGTCAGCGCATGGGTGTTCCAAAGGCTGCCGCGCTGCAGCGGGCTTTGGGTCGACCGGCGACGGTCGAGGCGCGTATCGACAAAGAAACCTGTGAACATTGGTGCAAGCTCATCGGCGCGACGCCCATCGAGGGCATGGCGACGCATATGCAGCTGCCTCCAGGAGCCCCGGATAAGCTCAAGGGTTTTTCTGACGGGGCGTGGTCTGTTCAGGACCGCAACGCTGCGCGCATTGTCCCGTTGTTGCCGCTTGGAGGGGCTAAAGTCGCTGATCTTTGCGCTGCCCCTGGCGGAAAAACAGTGCAGCTAGCTCAACGCTTTCCGAAATCTGAACTCGTCGCCATCGATCTGCATGAGCATCGCGCTGGATTGTTGCGCCAGGCACTCGATCGTTGCGGTTGTTCGGCTCGGGTTGAGGTTGGCGATGCTATCGAACTCTGCCCTCAACTCGGCCC
>JAPKCE010000553.1 GCA_028823075.1 Myxococcota bacterium | reverse complement strand
CAGAAGCCCGAAAAAATCAAGAACTTGCTAGTTATGGAGCACGCAATCCTCAATCGCATCAGTTCCGCGCTCACCACGATGAAACAACGTCAGGCTGGTAATCAATCGTTGTTTGACCAGACTACCACGCTGCTCACAGCCTCGATGGGTAGCGCCAACGCTCACAACTTCGATGACATCCCCGCGCTGGTTTTTGATAGCCGCATGAAAACCTCCGGTCATTGGCGACTACCAGATACGCCGATGTCCAACCTCTACCTCGGCTTGCTACAGCAATTCGGCTCCCAGGACGACCGCTTCGGTGAAAGCTCCACAGCGTTGGATTTATTGTCATGATGCGCTGGCGTTGGATAGCTACACTGTTGGTTTTTGTCTCGTATAGTTCCCTGCTTGCCCAGTCGCCGTTGGAACAATTCTTCACCCAGCACTGCGTCAAATGCCACGGACCCAAGAAGCAGATGGGCAAGGTACGTTTGGACCGGTCATTAGATGCGCTCTTCTCGGATACGGAGCTTCTCGAGACTGTGGTCTCTGTCCTCGAAGCAGGCGAGATGCCACCGGAAACGGCGGATCAACCACAGGCCGACGCCAGGGCGAGTGCCATTGAGATGCTGCAGCAGGGAGTACTTGCTAATCGCCCGGTCACGGTGCTCAAGCGACTCACCCGCTCGGAATACACTAACACGCTCACCGACCTTTTTGGGGTGGAGTTTGATTTTACCGGTCTATTACCACCCGATCATGTGGAGCGGGGGTTCGACAAATTTGGGGAGGCCCACCTCATGTCGCCTCATCAGGTAATGGCCTACCTAAATACCGCCCGTTTCGTGGCCGAGCGGTTATTGCCGGCCGCCAAACCTGTGACGAGCAATTGGAAATTTGATGCGCGGCACTTTCACGGCAGCGGTCGCGGTGATTACCTTGAGGAGGATGGTTTCCTGCTTACGGCTTTTCGTCCCTGGCGCAGCAACGTGCATTTCTCAACCGATCCTGATGCCTACGAACGCTTTAAAATTCCGTCGTTTGGTATCTACCGATTTGAGGTGAGCGCGCACTCGGTCACCTCCAAAGAAGGTGAGATTATTGGCATTAATCTTGGCGACGGACGTTATCCGGTCAACTTCCGGGGCATCCGGCGTGTACCCATGCCACAGGGCTCGCAGGGTTTTACCGTGGAACTCACGCTGAGGGAGGGCGATGAAGTATCGTTCACTTTTGATAGTGGTCGCGTGCAGTCCACCAATGCTAAACCGGAACAATACAAAGGTGCCAAGATGCGATTTACTGGTGTAAACGTTACTGGTCCGATCATTGAGCAATGGCCCACCACCGCCATGCAATTGATCCGACCTAAATCGTATACGAAACCATCCAAGCTAGTTGATCATCTGGCGTCGCTGCTTACACACCGCCCGCTGCGAGCGTCCGATCGTGCAGGCTTTGTCGATATCGCCACCCGCCAGCGGAAGGCAGGGGCTTCCGCTTTAGAGACTACCCGCAGTGTGCTGATCGCGCTGCTGACCTCGCCGCATTTCATCTATAAGGCTGAGTCGCCGCAACTTACCGATGTAGAACTGGCTCACCGCCTGTCCTATTTCCTCTGGAATTCAACACCAGACGGTCAACTGCTCGACGCCGCCAAGTCCGGTGCTTTGGGTAAGGATTCTTCGCCGCACGTTGAGCGGATGTTGGCGGATACGAAGGCTGGTCGGTTCATCGATGACTTCACTCGCCAGTGGTTACAGCGGGACAAGGTGGACGACTTCGGACCGGACGTTCGCGTCTTCAAAGGGGTTCGTCGCATGACAGTCGATTCGATGGCTCGCGAAGGCCGGGAATTGTTTCGACATTTACTACAGAACGACCTGAGCATGAAATACTTCATCGATTCAGATTTCGTCATGGTGAATGATCGCCTTGCTCGCTTCTACAAACTGCCCGCTGTAAAGGGTGATGCCTTCGTGCCGATGGATCTACCCGAGGAAAGCGAACGTGGGGGACTTATCGCCCAAGCCGGTTTCCTCAAGCTCACCTCCACCGACTTCGCTACGTCACCGATTCACCGCGGCACATGGATTCTCAAGAATCTTTATAACGAGCAGATCGATCCG
>JAPKCE010000552.1 GCA_028823075.1 Myxococcota bacterium | reverse complement strand
ATCAAGTCGAAGTGCGCGACGGCGACCTGTATGAAGTTCGCTGGGAAAACGGCGCCGCCTGCTATTTTCTTACGGTCCTCTTCGCAGGGACCTGGGATTGGCCGGATGTGTTTGAGCGGAGCTGGTGCGTTAATTCCGACCCACTTGGCAATAAGATGTGCTTTAATAACCAGTTAAGCTCGATAACAGCCAACACTCAGGCAGAGTACAGTGTGGGAACCCACGTCACTGGCGCCAGCCAAACGTTTGAGTTCGTCAACCGCGGCGATCTGTTTAACAACCATTGTAATTGGCGCGTTAAATGCCCTGGCGGAGACGACCAAATAGACTTCGCCACCTCGCCCATCCTCGACCCGCCTTGGACACGAGCGGATAACAATGCGCGCATTAACCTGTTTAGCGAAGTCGTACAAAACCATTGTGATTTGGCGACGAACACCGCTTTGGCCGACTGGCCCATCGACGGGAATGTGGTGCCGCAAATTCCTTTGGGTGAGGCCGACCGCTTTCCTGGTGATATTACCGAAGGCGAAGATGCCAACCTGCTTTGGTCCGGCCTTGCTACCCCGGCCGATGGTGTCAACGAGGTGGTGCGCATTGAGCGCCTCGAACTGAAACGCACGGCGACCTTACCGACCCTAATCGATGGCGCTTTGGAATTGCAGCTCGTGCATGCCGGCGCCAACACTACCGGTAACGTTCGGGGTATGCTGGCGCTTAAGGACGAATTGATTCTGCATCTCGGAGGAGCTCTTTGGCGCAACACCCACTGCTCGCCGAAACTGGTGCTCGACCTCGCTGCCTGGCGCCGCGAAAACTTTGCGCGCATTCCCACCCGAATCGAAGGCTGTGGCCTCGACTCGACGCTCTTCCTATGCCCCGGAGTTCGTCAGGATTGCCGCGCTAATTAACTAGTAATGAAGCGCTAAACCGAACTGTAGAGTTTGCATCTTTTCCCACCCGGCGGCCTTGGCGCGCAGTTGGAACTGCTGGCCTAAATCGAAAGCAGCGGCGGCGTGCCAGCGGTTAATCGGCACGTCTGAGCGCAAGTACCAGCGACTGCGGGCGTCGGCCGTGACACGGAAGCGGGGATGCAGGCGCAGGATCAAACCGAGGCGTGCCCCGCCTGCCAGACGTCCGTAATGCCCCAAAGATGGAGAAGCCTGGGCGATGAATTCGCCCATGCCGTAGATGCGGCTATCGCCTAGGGCCAAAGTTAGTCCCCAACCGCTTACCAACTCGGCGACCGCTATGCGCTCATCCTCGTCGAGCAAGCGTTTGTAACCGGCCTCAAGGAACCAGCTTTTAATTGGCACCCAAGTGGTCCACGGGGTGGCGCTAAACAAGTCGATCAACACGAGTCTATCAAGATGGAAGCTCTGGCGCTGCGGACTAAAGCGCGCCTCGACCAGGCCGAGTTGCAAGCGGGTATCTGGACTGCGCCCAGCCGGTTGGTCGAGGTGATCATGATACGATGCCACCCAGCTCAAAAACCCCTGCTGAAGACCGCCCTGTTGCCCAGCCGTCAAGACAAGCCGAGGCGCCAGATGGCCCTGCCTCGGTTCAGCCGCCGGGCGTTGCGCTTTGATCGGCTTTGTCGCTGGCGCCTTTGAACGTCGGCTCATCAAAGCCTGGCGCTGCTCGCTCTTTTGCGCATCCAAATCTTGCGGGTTATGATGGTATTCAAACCATTCGATAGCGGCGTCAAGCATGGCGGCCTGACGCTGAGGCGGCGTTTTGGCGAACCCAGCAGCCTTCCCCAAAGCAAGGTCCGGAACCTGTGCAGCCTCACCGGGCTGAAGATGCTTTTTATGCGCCAACAGGCGCTGATATCGCGAAGGGCGCCACAGCGGCTCGCCCTCGATCAGTCCAGCAGAGGTAAGCGCCCGAACCGTATCCGTCGGGATCACCCAACCACCAAAACGCTTACGCAATTCGCTGCTCGGCCTGGCGGCTTCGATCAGTCCCATCAGATGATACGAACAGTTTTCGTCAAAGAAGTAGTAACGTGACCAAGAGCCGCGTAATTCCCAAAGATGCAGCAGCATGCGGAGATGCTCGTCGGGCGTAAGTTTCAGTTTATACTCCCAAAGATCTCGGCTCTCGGTGTC
>JAPKCE010000551.1 GCA_028823075.1 Myxococcota bacterium | reverse complement strand
TGCATGTGGTGCGTGAGACGCGCATCAGCGAAACAGCGATGTAAATCGACCATGCCGAGCGTCGAGGAACAGATTGCTGAACTGAGCCGGGGCTGTGTTAGTTTTCATAGCGAAGCTGAGCTACAAAAAAGGCTCGAGCAGTCTGCCGTTTCGGGCTTAAAGCTGCGAGTTAAGGCCGGCTTTGATCCTACAGCGCCGGACCTTCATCTCGGTCATACGGTGTTGTTGCAGCGTATGAAGCGTTTTCAGGACCTCGGTCATACGGCGATATTTTTGATCGGTGATTTTACGGCCATGATCGGCGATCCCACCGGACGCTCTAAGACGCGCCCGGCGCTCACCCTCGATGAAATAAAAGCGAACGCCGAGACTTATAAAGAGCAGGTCTTTAAAGTTCTCGATCCTGAACTCACCGAAATTCGTTTCAATTCCGAATGGTTTGGCCCGATGCCGGCGTCGGAGTTAATCTCGCTGGCCAGTCGTTACCCCGTAGCGCGCATGCTCGAACGCGACGACTTTTCTAAGCGTTACGCTGCGGGTCAAACCATAGCCATCCACGAGTTTCTCTACCCGCTGGTTCAGGCTTGGGATTCGGTGGCGCTGAAGGCCGATGTTGAACTTGGCGGCGATGACCAACTCTTTAATTTGTTGCTCGGGCGGACTTTGATGCGCCAGGAGCAAGACAAGGGGAGCGCATTGGCCCCCCAGATCGTCATGACCAACGCGCTGCTCGAAGGCATCGACGCGCACGCCGATGGCGAGGGCGTCAGTGGCTCCAAAATGAGCAAGTCGCTGGGCAACGCCATCGCTGTAAATGAGCCGGCGAAAGACCAGTTCGGCAAGATGATGCGCGTCTGTGACCCTCTGATGTGGCGCTATTATGAACTGCTCTCGGAACGCAGCTTAACTGAGATTTCTACTATGAAGCAGGCTGTCTCGGAGGGGTCCTTGCACCCCAAAAACGCCAAACTGGACTTGGCTCAAGAGATCACCGCACGCTTTTCTGGGAGCAGCGCTGCAAGTCATGAACGTGCTGAATTTGAACGTATCTCTCATGATAAAGATGCAACCCCAGATGATCTAGCCGAGGTCTGCGTTACGGCTGAGACGGATTATCTCGGCTGCCTGGTCGCTGCCGGAGCCGCCCCGTCTCGAGGTCAGGCGCGGCGCTTGGTGCAAGGGCGCAGCGTGCGCATCGATGGTGCCGTTGCCGACGACCCCTTTGTTGAGTTACCGCATGACCCCTGGGTTTTACGTGTTGGAAAACGTAGGTTTTTCAAGATAATACCCCAGTGATCCGCCTCTATTTTCTAGCTTTTTTGGTCGTGGCTTGTTCTCAAAACGAGACGCCAAGATCTGCGCCAGGACCTGCGCCAACGAGTATTCAAGAAGGGCCTAAAGAGGTGGTGCTGACCGTCAAGGCTCCACCGGGCCAGTTGGTTGAGACACCCCAGGGTCTGTGGGTTAAAGCGCATCTCGGGACGAAGGCGCACCCCCTTGAGTTACAAGATGGCCCCGCCAGTATTGCCGAACTTGGCTTCGCACGCACATGGGTGGACCATCCGGCTTGTCCTCATGCGGTGAGCGTGCGCAGCAAAGAATTGCTGGGTGGTGATCGCTGGATCGACCGCGTTGAGGTGCGCTGTAAAGACAAGTGGTTTGGCGAACTTTATTTTGACCTGACCGTGGTCGTCGAGCGTCAACTTGAAGCCTTGCGCGGCGCCGACAACCCTCGCGCTCGGCTGGGGCTCGAGTCACCTTCCGACTAGGGACAGGTTCCGGGTTTAGCGTCGTTCATATTGACGTAGATGCGGGTGCCTGCTGCTGGCAGGAAAACGCTGTCTTTCCATGCGATACCAAACTCTTGATTGACCACGCAGATGCGGTGTTTGCCAACGCTGAGCACCGCTTCGGGGCTGTCACCGGGCAAGGCACGGCCGTTGATGTACACCAAACCCCAGTCCTGAGGCCGCCCGCGCTTACGAATTTTAACTTTTAGGCGCGCCTTCACTTTGGCGGCGACGACGGCTTTGCGCAGAAGATGCAAGCTAGTTCGGGGTACGGCGGCGGTGCGGCGGAGATTGCGTGCGGCATCGCGGTTGAGGAAGCCGC
>JAPKCE010000550.1 GCA_028823075.1 Myxococcota bacterium | reverse complement strand
CAATTAAGACCCGACCCGATACCCATCAAAGCAATGCGGTCGCCGGGTTTAAACCGGCCAGCATCGGCTGCCATGCTCAGAGCTAGGGGCACTCCAGCGGGCCCCACATTGCCCCATTCAGGAAAGATTTTATAACAACGCTCGATGTCGATGCCTAGGGTCGTGCACAGTTGTTGGGTATGCACTCGGCTGACCTGGTGCAGCATGAAATGATCAAAGCCTTCGGCACACCACCCATAGAGCTCGCCAGCTCGGTCCCAAGTACGACGAGCCAATTTTAGGCCTTCGACGAGCAGCAGGCCGGTGTCAGTGTACATCTTATCCGGGCTACCGTGGCAAAGGTGGTTCCATTCCGTGGCCGCCTGGCTGATGCTATTGAGGTAGCGATGGCCATGCGGCGCTAAGTCTTGCCGACAGAGCAACATGGCAGCCGCTCCAGAGCCGAGGGTAAGCGCTGCAAACTCTTCACGAAACTCGCTTTGACCGCTGCCTGGCAAACTGATGCGCTTGAGCGTCTCGGTGGTAATTTGGCGACTACTTTCGCCGTTGACCACGAGAGCATAATCAACGCAGCCGCCGGTGATCATCTGAGCGGCGACATCCATACCATTGATAAAGCCCAAGCATGCGTTGCCTAAGTCGTAGCTGATGCAGTCCTTCGAGAGCCCGAGATTGCTGTGTACGATGGACGCGGTGGAGGGCTCGATCCAATCGCGACAAACCGAAGTGTTGATTAAAAGGCCGATCTGGTCCGGCTTGATTCCCGCCTTGATGATGGCCTGGCTCGCAGCTTGACTCGCTCCCTCGCTAGGCTGTGAACCCTCGTTCCAAAAGCGACGGGCGACGATGCCCGTGAGTTGCTCAAGCATACCCGTAGGCAGCCCAAGACGCTTCATGGTCGGAGCCAACTCCTCGTCGATGACCGACGAACTGATGCGGTGGGGCGGCACGGCATGGGCGACGCTCATGATGGACACCTGATCGAATTTCACGACTTAAAACCTCGGCGCTGCGCAGCGTGTTTGAGCCCCTGCCAGCGCTTGGCGCTAAAGGTCAATTAACAGTGTATAGTCTGGGTCGATTAATCCCAGATGACACCGGCTCGACAGGCGCCAAACTCAGCGTCCCAGACGCGAGTGTCATCGGCGTACGACTGCCCCGAAGCCAGCTTTGCACCATCCTTGGCGAAAAGTTCCATATAGTTATCATCGCCATCGGTGGTTGTGCTGACCATATACACATCTTCACCACCGACTTGATGCTTGCTGATCGTCACGCTGCCCCAGTCATTGGCCTCGGCGTTGTTAAAGTAATGCTCATAACTTTCCTGCACATTATCAGGAAGGTTGCGCATGACATTGGGGTCGCGCTCTTTAACCGCTTTGCCATCGAGAGCGCTGTAATCAGTCAGATCAAAACTGGCGAACTGCTCTTTGGTTCGGTCGGCAAGCGAGGCTTCTGCGGGTTCATTAAAGAGCAATGCTGTGGCGGCGCCTAGATTGCGAACGCCAGCTTGAGCCGCGTTATTAGCGGCTGGCTTGAAGGACATAAAACGCTGCATTTCGGCGCGCTCAGCGCCCCCCAGCCCTTCAAAGCTCTGGCTACGCACATCACTAGCGCTCCGGGTTTGTGCCGCGTCGGGCTTGTTTTCGCTCGGCTTTGCTAGCTGCTGTGCCGCGGCGGCAGCCTGGGCGGCAGCGTTTGATCCAATTTTCGAAACCATTGACGTTCTCCTAAAGACAAGCCTGCCACAGCGGCTGTTTCAGAACAATCATCGGTTGCTAGAGGCTAGGGATGCTCGGTCATTCGTCGGTGCTTGGGTGAAACCGAGCACAGACGAGATGTAAAAAGATACCGAGAAGCAACATGGCGCCGGCGCTAATAACAATCGCCGTTGACGGGCGAGCCATAACCAGAGCGCCGAGGAAAAACCCGTGCCAGAGAACTGATATTACTAGGATATCTTTATCTTTACTGCCTCGAAATTGTGGCTGATCTAAAGCGACAACAGAACAGGCTAAGACCAAAAATGCGATCAGGATTGTGGCGTCACTCAGACCAGCAAAACGCAGCCCGTGATAAGGAAGAAAGGTAATGAAACCCAGCCCAAGCGT
>JAPKCE010000549.1 GCA_028823075.1 Myxococcota bacterium | reverse complement strand
GCGATGCGTCAACGACCGTTTCGACATCGGTAGACGGCCCTGCATCAAAGGGAGGCGGAGGAGGCTCGGGAGCTTCTTGACAAGGCGCCTGCTCGGCGTGCCGCAGGCGTAAACTAATAGAGTCTGCGTAGCTGTCGTTATCCGTTCCGGCGTTGCGCTCACCGACGAGGACCACATCAACCTGCCGAGTTCCAACTGGGATTTCATTGAGTTGCACCATGCGAAGCCAGTTTGCGCTGCGACGCGCTAAAGGCGTAGGACGACCGAGTTCTGCGCCTTGTTCGTCAAAGAAAACAAGGCCTGCGCTGACTTGGTCCGAGCCGTTATAGTCGCGTAAGTGCGCCACAAGCTGGGCGCCAAAGCCGCCGAGATCGATACGCTCAGCGTGGGCTCGGACATCGACGCTCTGGCGTGCCTCACCGCGCGCCACTTCACCCGAACACATTCCGCCAATCGCAAAATATCGCTGCCCTTCAAAGGGCGCGATGCCAGCGCATTCACCATCGCTCAAACTCTCGATGGGCCCCGCGACCGCCTCCCAACCCTCGATACCCTGCTCGGCGCCCCCGTTAGTCAGCAGATTATCGGTACCGACACGCTCGCCAGTCCAGATCGCCGCCGGCTCCGACCAGGCGCTCCACCCCAACGATTTATCGCGAAAGCGAACACGCCAGCAGTAGTCTGTATTTGGCTGCAACCCTTCAACTTCCTGGGTGGTTAGGTCGATGTTCGCATTTCGGTCTTCACCGAAATAGTGATTTTCATACTGCCTCCAGATGTTGACCACCGGCTCACTAAAGTCATTACAGGCTGTGGCTACCTGCCACTGACTTGCGCCATGTTCATCGCCTTCGGGGTCGCGAAATTCTGAGGCGCCGAGGGTAAAACATTCGGGTGCCACCCTGCCGTTATGAGCGAGGGCGACAGGCTGTTCGGGGCTTTCGTTGTTTCGCCGAATAATCAACTCATCGGTAAGAGCGTTCCGAGTCATCGCCTCGGGGGTTCCAAAGCTGAGGCGCCGAATACGGAAACTCGGATCATCGCCCGCCCGCACCTCGACGTGCACAAAGCCATAATCATCGCTGCTCTTGGTGAACTCTTCGTAGTCGACTTGCGCATACTCGCCCCATCGGTCCAGGGCGCCGCCAGCGCTGGCTGCGTTGACCATGGTGTGGTTATGCTCGCGACTCTGCCCGCGGCTGTAGCCATGAGTATGCCCGTAAAAATGCACACTAGGCTTGCCGCAATGAGTCGAAAACTGTTCGAGCAACTCGATAACTTCGCCAGTATAACCAGTATTTCCAGCGATCCAAAGCTCCGAACGATGGGGGTGGTGCAACTGAGCAAAGACAAAGTCGATGGCCTCATCGTTACAGGCCTCATCGAGCACGCCACTGAGCCAGGTCAACTGTTGGGGCGTCCGAAACTCGCCGTTTGAATCCAGACCAATAATTCGAATGTTGCTCTGATCAAACCACCACCACTGTTCGGCCGACCCGGGCGTTCCGTTCTCAGGGAGGTGAAAGTAATTAAAGTAGAAAGGAGAATTGTTCTCATGATTTCCAAGAACCGGGTAAAACGGAACTTGGCTCATCAGTTCGGCGCCGTCGGCAAAGAAATAGTTTCGCCACTGAGAAATGCTGAGCCCGTTTGGCACCAAATCACCGGGAATCAGCACCATGCTCAAAGCCTCGGGCAGGGCCGCACCGACCTGCTCGCGACAATAAGGAGCCACACCCTGGTTGAGAATTTGACGATAGATCTGTGGCTGACGCCCATCGCGCTGCATATCGCTCATGACAACAATGCGCGTGGTCTCTTCGGCGGCTTGTAAGGCGGGGGTATACAAATGACTTGGCGGGCTGCTCACATTTCCAACACGCACCCGGTAGTAATAAGTGGTCTGCGGGCTCAAGCCGGTCAGCTCAACTTCGTGGATTCGCGAGCCCGCTACATTCGCTTGCGAACTTCCGGGCGTCGTCTGTCCAAGTTCGGCAGTCGGGCCCCAATCCACCACCCCATTTTCGCCGTTATCCGTTTCCCATAAGACCCAGACCGAGGTCGGGGTCATCTGCTGCAGATAGGGCTGAACGAGAATGCGCTGGGCCTTAGCTGGTG
>JAPKCE010000548.1 GCA_028823075.1 Myxococcota bacterium | reverse complement strand
CGAGCGATGATTGCAACGGCTGCCAGCCGGCGACTTGCGGCGATGCGGTCGTTCAAGACGGCGAAGCTTGCGATGACGGTAACGCCATCAACACCGACGACTGCCTCAACAGTTGTGCCGCTGCGCTCTGCGGCGACAACGTGATCTGGGAAGACGAAGAACGCTGCGATGATGGTAACGCCAACGCCGCAGACGCCTGCACCGAAATCTGCCAGCCCGCTCGCTGTGGCGATGAACGGCTGCGCTTAGACCTTCAGATCGGCGACGAAAATTACGAAGAATGTGATGATGGCAACGAACTGAACGGCGACAACTGCTCTGAGAACTGCGGCATAGAAATCTGCGGTAACGGACGCGTCGATTTCGATGAAATCTGTGATGACGGAAACGATGCCAATACCGATAATTGCACCAACGAATGTGTCGAGCCCCTATGCGGCGACGGCATCCGCAACCTGCTCGGTGAAGGCTGTGACGACGGAAACTTGGATGACGGCGACGGCTGCGATGCACAGTGCCGTTTGGAAGGCTGCGGTAACGGGCGCCAAGATCCCGGCGAGGCTTGCGACGACGGAAATCAAGAAGCCGGCGATGGCTGCAACTTGGCCTGCCAAGTCGAGAGTTGCGGTAACGGGCGCGTCGACCGCGGCGAGGCCTGTGACGACGGAAACAACGACAACGGCGATGCATGCGATTCCGAATGTCGCCTTGAAAACTGTGGAAACGGCCGCGTGGATGATGCTGAAGTCTGCGACGACGGAAACGACATCGACACCGACGCCTGCACCAATGCTTGCCAGGCCTCGGCCTGCGGAGATGCCATTTTACGCCTCGACTTAGACGAAGGCGAAGCGGGCTATGAGGGCTGTGACGATGGAAACCGGGTCAACGTCGATGCCTGCCTTAACAGCTGCGCAATCGCTCTTTGCGGTGATTCCGTTCTACGCGAGAACCTGGAAGCCTGCGACGATGGAAACCTTGAGCCCGGGGACGGCTGCGACGGTGTTTGTCGCGTAGAGAGTTGCGGAAACGGGCGCGTCGACCGCGGCGAGTCTTGTGACGACGGAAACAACGACAATGGCGATGACTGCGACTCCGAATGCCGCCTTGAAAACTGCGGAAACAATCGGATTGATCTCGGCGAGGCCTGTGATGATGCCAACGACATCGACACCGACGCTTGTACCAACGGCTGCCAAAACGCTACCTGTGGCGATGGCGTTCAGCGACTCGGACTGGTCCTTGGCGATGAGGGCTTTGAGGCTTGCGACGACGGCAACCGAGTCGAGACTGACGGCTGCCGAAACGACTGTGTTGCGGCGGCCTGCGGAGATGGTGCGCTGCGCGCCGGGGTCGAGGCTTGTGACGACGGAAACCTGGACCTAGGCGACGGCTGCAACGCTGTCTGTCAGATCGAAAGCTGCGGAAACTCTCGGGTAGATGAAGGCGAGGCCTGCGACGATGGCAACAACGACGTGGGCGACGGCTGTGACCGCGAATGTCGTCTCGAAAGCTGCGGTAATGCGCGCGTCGACGACGGCGAGGCTTGCGATGACGGAAACCAAAGCGAGCGAGATGGTTGCACGAACGGTTGCCGCTTAGCGATCTGCGGCGATGGGATTCAGCGGCTCGACTTAGCTCAAGGCGAGGCTGGGTTTGAGGCCTGTGATGATGGAAACCAAATCGTCAGCGACGCCTGCCTCAACAGTTGCGCCCTCTCGGCATGCGGCGACGGCGCCTTGCGTATCGGTGTTGAGGCTTGCGACGACGGAAACCTCGATTCCGGCGACGGCTGTGATGCGCTTTGCCGCGTTGAAGGCTGCGGAAACGGACAACTCGACCGCAATGAAGGCTGCGATGACGGAAACAACGACGTGGGCGACGGCTGTGACGCCCAATGTCGCCTCGAGAGTTGCGGAAACGGCCGCGTTGATGTTGCTGAGGCCTGCGATGACGGCAACCGCAACAATCGAGACGCCTGCACAAACATTTGTCGGGCAGCAGCTTGCGGTGACGGCACCAGGCGTCAAGACCTCGCCCTCGGGGCTCCGGGCTTTGAGGCCTGCGACGATGGAAACGCAGATGTAGGCGACGGCTGCGACAACGAGTGCCGCCGTGAAA
>JAPKCE010000547.1 GCA_028823075.1 Myxococcota bacterium | reverse complement strand
CACCATCCTTGAAAAGACTTACAAGGTTGGCGGCGATCAAGACACGACGTTTCGCGTCAGGCTGCGCTCCTTTCGCTCCGACATGTTCAAGCGAGTCGACGATAAAGACACCGACATGGTGATTTACACCGGCCATTCGAACTGGGGTCGCAATATGCGCGACAGTCTTGAAGGCCTCGGCAGCGAAGTCGGTGGCAAAGATAAACTGGTGCTCAGCGACTTATGCGTGGGCAAAGGCGAGATGCAGCAATTCAAAGATAAGTTCCCGAACGCCGACTTGGTTACGACGCATAATTCCAGTTATTTCATCCCAGGAGCGCCGGGTCGAGAGGCTTCGTCCGAGGGCCTCAACACCATCCTCGCCACCTTTGAGGGCATCGCCTATCGCGCCCCCTACGCCGACATCGCCCGCGAGGTTCGCGCCAACAACCCTTGGACTTCGCTGCATGCGGGCAACGGTGTCGACAACAACTTCATCTTCCCCGGCGACGAGATCGTGCGACGTCGCGTGCTCGACCGCGATCACGACGGTCAGGCTGACATTCTCGACCGCGTGGTCGATTTCAACAGCTTCAAACCCAAAACCGACGCGGCGCGCGACTTTGAGCCCATCGCCGGTCGCCCTGCCGCGATTCAAGACGGCACCAAGGCGCATTTCGCCGCCATGACGGTGACCCGACTCGGTTGCTATTCGCAGCAGTTCGATAGCTTTACGAAAGATGGTCGCGTGATACCCGGTGGCATGTTCGACCCCAAGCCCGGCGAGACGGCGATGTTCCGCTTTGCAAAGGGTGAAGTCGAGGGGCGCGAGTCCATCACCATGACCATGAACGCCCATTACGCACATTCCTCGGAAGAGGCCTTACGCGCCGGCGCCAGCTACGAGTTTGCACGCTTTGTCGAAGGCGATTCGGGCGATCCTGTGAACAACCGTTTAAACGCTCTGATCTTTGCCAGCCACAGCCTGCACACCGACGTCAGTCGGCGCGACAAAGAGGTTTGGAGCGCCTTGCTGACGGCCAAAGGGCTGCCCGACATCAAGCGCAGCGACGTGGAGTCGTCGAAGGGCGCCGACCACGATTACTATTCGGGTTCCGAAGCGGCGAGCAAGTCGCTGCGCGGCAAACTCGACGATGCGACTTTGGCGGCTCTCGCCAAGGTGAGTTAGGGCGAACGAGTCCAGATCTGCACGCTCTCGGCTGCCAATTCGAAGCGATGACCGGTGTCGGCGTTCATGGTGGCTTGTGCACCGCTAAACAGCTCTTCGATCGCTCCGTGCAGGCTTTGCTCGATAAGCGCCAAATCCATGGACCGCGCCGCACCACGGTTGATGATAACCAAGGCCGCGTTGTTTTCGCCCTGGCGCACAAACGCTAAACTGTTTTCATCGGCAAGCGCCGGCGCTGGCCAACTGCCGCTGCGCAAGCCATCGTTACGGGCGCGCAAACTTGCCAATTTGGCAACCTCACCGCGCAGCCAGCTTTCGTTGCCATTGAGCGCATCACCGCGCCGCATAAAGCGGCGGTTGTCGGGATCGCCGCCCCCCGACATGCCAAACTCATCGCCATAATAAATCATCGGCTGTCCAGGCACAGTGAAGGCGTAGGTCAGCGCTTGGAGAAGACGTTTATAAGCATGACGGTCGCTCGGGGCTTGCGGCGGTGTATGCCAACCCAGCGCCTGATTCGAGGCCATATCCCAGGCGCCGCAAAGCTGCCCAGAGGCCAACGAGGTAAAGCGAGCGATATCGTGGTTGCCTATAAAATTGACCATCAATTCTTGGCTGTAGGCCGCTTTGATAAGCCGCACGTTGGCGTCCATCTGCCCCAAGCTGAGATGACCTTGAGCGAAGGTTTCGAGGAGTTGGTAATTGGTGGGAAAATCGAACTGAGCATGCACACCTTGCTCACCTAAATACGACGCCACAGAGCCTGCATCGCCCGAAAAGGTCTCGCCAATGGTCCATAGTTTTTGGCCGCCAATCTCGAGCCGGGCGCGCAGCCCGTGGCGCAGGTCGCGAAGAAAGCTGCGGTCGAGATGTTTGACCGCGTCGATGCGAAAACCGTCCACACCGTAACGCTCGGCCACCGAGATGGCCTGCTCGACCAACCAGCTGCGCGCC
>JAPKCE010000546.1 GCA_028823075.1 Myxococcota bacterium | reverse complement strand
GGCCGCACGCGGCGGCTCGTGGGAAACCCGAGGAGGGTTCAGATCGGTGGTGGGTGCCGTTAGCAGGCTAAGCGCAAGGATAATCACTCGAAGAGACTAAGCCCAAATCCGCATCGATGACCACCTCCGAAGGTGGTGCGTCCAACCGGTGCTGCCCGTTAAGGTTCTGACAGACGAAGGCTCAAACGAAACTCACCGAGGCTGGGGTGGCGAAAACGAAGGCTACCAGCGCCGCCTTTGGGCAGGCGAAGATGGCGTGCCGGCGGGCTACGTCCCAATGCGGGCCCATCGCCTTCGTAAACGATGGCCCAGGGTCTGGCCTGTACCGAAACAGCGACTGATCCGTCTTCGCGGCGACGCCAACTTGCGGATACGCTGAGGCCCCCACCCTTGGCGTTAAACTGACCTCGGCGCCCCGAACCCTCGAGGCCGCTGATCGTCAAACGCTTACTACTTACACGCAAACGTTCCAATTTCGGCGTGGGTTTTGGCGCCTTAGCAGGCCCCGTATCGGGAGTTGAGGGCGCGGTCGGCGCGCCGACATCTGCTAAGATAGACTTAATCTTCTGCGCGACGAGCACTCGAGGTACGGGCGAAGGCTCGGGCGAAGGCTCGGCGGTTGTCTCGGGTAAGGGTAAACTCAACCCCCAAAACATTACGAGAAAGGCTAACAATGCGACCAAAGCCCACAAACGCTTGGAACGGCTTAAGGCGCGCTGGATAAACAAGGTGCCCGTCGACGGACTGGCTTGAGGAACTCGAAGTTCCCCGGTCAACTCAAGTGGGTCCACCGCCCCAGGCTCATTCTTTTGCCAGAAATCCGTCCACCCCTCGGGTTTATCCATACCCGCTGCGATCGTCGGCAACCCATCGATGGGCGGATGAGTCAGGCGATCCAGACGTTTTAGTTCTTGCGGGTCCTCCTTTCCCAAAACCTGAGTTAAGAATTCTTGCTCGTCGGCAAACATCTCGCTCATCAACTCATACAGCGGCGGATGCTCGGGTAAATTCGGGATCTGCTCGCGCAAGGCCTGCGCGAACTGATCGCCATCCAGGTAACGTTGGCTAGGCGCTTTGGCCAAAGCCTTGTTTAGCAACTCTTCGACCGGGAAAGTATGGGGGTCAATGAAAGGCGGTAGAGGGTCTTCTTGAATTGCCGCCAAGGTGCGCGCTAAAGCTCCGCGATCGAAAGGGTGGCGGCCCAAAAGCGCTTCATACAGTACAATCCCTAACGAAAACAGATCGGTAGAGCCGCTAACTTGCCTGCCCTCGCTCTGCTCTGGAGACATGTACAAAAATTTGCCCTTGAGCATGCCCGTCTCGGTTTTACCGTGATGCAACTCGCTCTTGGCGATGCCCAGATCGATGATCTTGATCTCGCCCTGCCAGGACACCAGCAAATTGGCAGGGTTGATGTCGCGATGCACCAAGTTCAAGGGCGCGCCGTCGTGATCGCTGGCCGAATGTGCGTAGGCCAGGCCCTCGGCCGCCTGAGCGATTAATTCGCAAGTAACCGCTAAAGGCAGTGGCTGACCTCGCTCATCACAACGTTCCAGCAGCCCTTTTAGATCGACCCCGGCGACGAATTCCATCTCAAGATAGAATTCATCGCCAATGCGACCGGCATCGCTAACCTGAACAATTCGCTCGTGATGAAGACGCGAGCTAAGGCGGGCCTCGGCAAAAAACATCTCAAGGAAGTCGGCGCGCTCGGCCAGATGGCTGAGCAAGCGTTTTACCACGACGTTGCGGCTAAAGCCCTCGGCGCCCTCTTTGCGTGCCAAGAAAACTTCACCCATGCCGCCTTGAGCGATTTTATGCAGCAGTAGGTAGGGGCCGAAATGATCCCCGACGCGGGCGGTCATTTAGCCCAAGCCCTTCACGGGTCGCTTAACGGTAGCGCAAAAGAGTATCGAGCTCAGCCTGGGCGCGCTCGGCGAACTCGCCCCGAGGGTCGACCCGGAGCCCTTCGCGTAATGAAGTTTCAGCCTCATCGTATTTGCCCGACTCCTTTTGCAGCATGCCGAGACTCAAATAGCCGCTGCCGCTGGTCTTTTCGTATTGCACACAGCGCTTGGCGGCGCGCAGTGCTTGGCGGAAACGGTTACGATCGATTTGCAGC
>JAPKCE010000545.1 GCA_028823075.1 Myxococcota bacterium | reverse complement strand
CGCGACATCGACGGGCTTCATAGGCGTCGCTGGAGTAGTTTGCGATGCCCTTGAAACGATTCCGCGAGCAGGCGCAAAACACCCGGTTGGTTCGGTTTGGTTAACCGGTTTTCTAGCCATAACTGGCGCGCCAGAGAACGCCGTATTTTTCCCGACGAGGTGCGCGGTAGACTGCCTGCTGGCAAAACCTCGATAGCGGCTGGGTCCATGCCCACTCTTGCTCGCAGAACACTGCGCATGGCTTCTAAAAGCTGCTCGCTCGGCTGACCATGAGCCTCGGCGAGAACGACCAGGCCTTCGGATTCCTTGGCTTCAACGCTAAAAGCAGCGACACAGCCCGAGCGTAACCCTTCGAGGTCAATTAGACTTTGTTCAATCGCAGCGGGGTCGTAATTTCGGCCGCGCAGAATGATAAGGTCTTTGCTGCGCCCGGTTAAATACAGCTCTTGCTTCCATATGAAGCATTCGTCGCCCGTATCGAGCCAGCCGTCTTGAATCACCTTTGCGGTGGCCTCGGCGTCGTCGAGGTAGCCTTTCATGACGCCCGGTCCGCTGACCCAAACAGCACCGATCTGGCCTTCGTCGACGGGCTCGTCTTGGCGGCGGATCTGCACAGCGTGTCCAGCCAAGGGTTTACCGACGCTGACCCATTCATCATCAGCGCTTTCATCGGGTGAAAAGCAGCGTGATTCCTCGGTGACTTTACGATTCCCGCGAAGCCGGGTGAAGGGCTTGTCGTAGGACGAAAAGGTCACCGCTAAAGTCGCTTCGGCGAGACCGTAAACCGGGGTTAAAGCCGGTGCCGAAAAACCGACCTTAGCGAAGCGCTCGATAAAGCGTTGTAAGGTTGTGGGATGCACCGGCTCGGCGCCGCAAAGCGCCACCTTCCAGCGGCTCAGGTCGAGGCCTTCGAGGTTCTCCACGCGGTCGGCGCAGAGCCCATAGGCGAAATTCGGGGCGACAGAGACTGTGGCACCGCTCTCGCTCAAGGCTTCGAGCCAAAGGCGAGGCCGAGCAATAAAACGCTCCGGCGGCAAAAGTGTTAGCGTCGCCGGGGTGATCAAAGCCACCACAAGGGCGCCAACCAAGCCCATATCGTGATATAAAGGCAGCCAACTCACACCGGAATGTCTGCGCGGGTCACCGGGAAAGGTGTTCATAATCGCCTGAGCGTTGGCGATCATATTGTAATGACTTAAGGCCACCGGTTTGGGTTCACCGGTGCTGCCCGAACTGAACTGCACACAGGCTAGATCATCGCTCTGAGGGATGGGGTCGAGTTGCAAGGCTTTGGTGCCGAGCAAGTCGTTGACCCGCAGCGCCAGCAGCGGCACCCCTGCCGCAGCGGTGGGATGCCCTACCAAACCGAGTAAACGACCATCGGTGAGCACCGCCGCCGCCGGCAAGCGGCGCAGCATCGCCGCGGTACTTGTTTTCCATTCCTGCAATCGTCCGAGACGAACCGGGGGGTAAAGAGCGCAGGGTACAGCTCCAGCGAAGAGCACGCCGAAAAAGGCATCATAAAAGCTGACCGACGTCGGCAGGATCAAGGCCACCCTGTCACCGGGCTTGATCCCTTTGGCCTGGAGCGAAGCAGCCACGCGCCGGGCGCGCCCCAGAAGGTCGCGGTAAAGGTAAGTTTCGTAGTCACCCGGATGCGTCTGGAAGCGTAATTCAACGTCGCTAAAGCCGGCCGCCAAACGCAGGGCTTCGACCAGGCTCTGCGGGCCGCTCATGACTTCTCTGCGAGGCGGGTTATGACCAGTTGAACGATTTCACTCACCCGCTGAGGCGGTTGGTCGGGGGGCTCGTCGAGGCAAAGATCAAAGTGATTTTCGGTTTCAAGCGCCAAAGTGAGCAGGCCCATCGAGTCGAGTCCCAGGTCTTCTTGCAGCAGACTGTCCCCACGGATCTCGCCGCTGACCCCACAATGGAGGCGCAAAATATCGCTCACCGCCTGCAACACGTCATTCATCCGCCCAAAGCCTCCTCTTCGACTCCGATGCGATGCTTGAGCAGCAGGCCATTGGCTAGGCTGAAAAACAAGGCGCTACGCCAACAGCCCCAGATTAGAGGAAGCGCGGCGATCTCCAACACCACGCCGAGGTAATTCGGGTGGCGTAAA
>JAPKCE010000544.1 GCA_028823075.1 Myxococcota bacterium | reverse complement strand
CTCACAGCGATTCCGATGTCGGCATAATCGTGCAACTGCACCTGCTTCCCATCGATCATTGCATTGACCATTGGGTAGACCTCGAGCGCAGACGTGACCGCCTTGGTAAAGAAACTCATGAAGCCCAATCCAACGCCATGATGGGCTTTAAAGGCTTCCTTGTACTTCTTTCTTAGGTCCATGATGGGCTTCATGTCCACCTCGTTGAAAGTGGTGAGCATCGCCGTCTCGTTCTTGACGGCAACGAGCCGCTCTGATACTTTACGGCGCAGCATGCTCATCTTTTCCATGCGAATCTCTCTCGATCCAGTCCAATTTGACGCCGCCTGAGCAGGCGCTGAAATCCCCTTGGCGAGGGCCGCAACGACATCTTGAGCCAGCACACGTCCGTCGGGCCCCGTGCCAGATACGGCGCCGGGGGCCATGCCATTTTCGCTCATCAACTTGGCCGCTGTGGGCGAGGGGTGTCCCGATGCATGCGAGGGCGCAGTAGCTGCAACCGGTGCAGCTGCAGGCGTGGGTGCAGGCGTGGGTGCAGGCGCTTTTACAGCTGCAGCAGCTTTCACAGGCGCAGGTGTTGGTGCAGCAGCAGCTTTCGCAGGCGCAGCAGCTTCTGCTGGCGCCTTGGCGTCCGTGTCAATCAAGCAGATCACGGCTCCTACTTCCACGGCGTCGCCTTCCTCAGCCTTCAGTGTGATGCGGCCGCTCATTTCGGCAGGCAGCTCCAAGGTGGCCTTGTCGGAATCTATTTCCGCGATGGATTGGTCTTGGTGGACATAATCGCCTTCCTCGACGAGCCAAGAAGCGATTTCAACTTCCAGAATGGACTCCCCAGGGCTGGGCACTTTCATCTCGAGAATGGGCATGATTTCAGATTGAGAATACGTTGTTGATCACCTCTTGGTGACGAATTTTATGCACTTGCGGGCTGCCCGTGGCAGGGCTCGCCGATGCAAGTCGGGCGATGCATTTGACCTTGGGTGGCCCCAAGCGACGAACGTGCATCCAGGCGCCCATGTTGTCGGGCTCTTCTTGTGCCCAGACCAGTTCAGCCCCGGCATATCGATCTGTCACGGAAGCCAAGGCCTCCGTCGGGAAAGGGTGCAGTTGTTCGAGGCGAACCAGCGCCACGTGGTCTGTCTCGCCTTTTTCAGCTCGGGCCACGCGCTCCTCAAGCAGCTCGTAATAAAACTTGCCAGAGCACATCACCACGGTCTTCACCGGCGCAGCAGCTTGGGCTGCGGACGCCTTGCTGGAAGCTGTGCGCGAAGGGTCGTCAATCACAGGCTGATACGATCCGGTCGCCAAGTCAGCCAGCGAACTGACCGCTCCAGGGTAGCGCAGCAATTTTTTCGGCGTAAACACAATCAAGGGCTTCCGATATGATCGCTTGACTTGGCGGCGCAAAAGATGGAAATGGTTGGCGGGCGTCGTGGGATTGGCCACCTCTAGATTGTCCTGGGCACACATTTGCAAAAAGCGCTCCATACGGCCGCTCGAATGCTCCGAACCCATGCCCTCGTATCCGTGCGGGAGGAACATAACCAAGCCGTTCATGGCCTTCCACTTGTCCTCACCAGCGCTGATAAACTGGTCGATGATGATCTGTGCGCCGTTATTGAAATCGCCAAACTGCGCTTCCCAAATCGTCAGTCCATGGGGTGCGCCGTATGCATAGCCGAAGTCAAATCCGAGGACTCCATACTCAGAGAGAAGGGAGTTGAAAATTGTGAGCTGTGCCTGGCCGTCTTCAATATGATTCAGCGGGATGTACTCGCGCTCGTCGTCCTCCGTCTTTAGCACGGCGTGCCGGTGAGAGAAGGTGCCGCGCTCAACGTCTTGGCCCGAAATGCGGACGGGGTGTCCTTCAGCGAGCAGGGATCCGTATGCAAGCAGTTCGCCCATGCCCCAGTCCAACTTGTTGTTTTCGAGCATCTTCACCCGGTCGCCTAACAGTTTTTTCACCTTGCGGAAGAACTTACCTTCTGGCAAAGTCGTCATGCTGCGGCCGATTGCTTCGAGGCGCCCAGCGTCAAAACCTGTGTCGACCAATGCCGTCGCATCCCCGTCCTCCTTCTGTCGGTACTTTGACCACAAGTCCGCGAGAAAGTTGGTGACGTGCAGCTTG
>JAPKCE010000543.1 GCA_028823075.1 Myxococcota bacterium | reverse complement strand
CTGCCCCTTAATATGATCCAAAAACATCTGGTATACAAAATCGTTCATGCGAGGGATTGTTCCAAGCCCAAGGGCTCATTCTCCAAGCTAGCTACCGCCGCTTCAAGCTCGGCGATGATCTCTTCGTAGGCGCGCTCATCCGTCATCTTCATCTCCTTCAATACGTGCTCGGCGCCGGCCGTCGGCAAAGCGTAGAGTTACCTGATCTCCAGCATGGCTTTGTGCGACCGAGGTGAGTGTTTGACCCGATTCACCGACGACCAGCACAAAGCCCCGTTCGAGCACCGCTTGCGGTGACGCGGCCTGCAGCCGTTGTTGCAAAACCGCCAGGTTTTGCCCGGCTCGTTGCAGATGCCCGCTACCCGCCACCATTAAACGGCGCTGCGCCAATTCCCATCCCCCGCGGGCAGAGGCAAGGCCCGTATGCGGGGACGATTGACCGAGGCGTTGACCGAGCTCTGCCAGCTCTGCCTGCCTGCGTTGTAATCGGCGCGCCGGATGGCCGTCGGCTAAAGTCTGAGCCCGCTCGCTCAAGCGCCGTCGGGCATCGATAAGTCGGTTGTTGATCGCTCCCCGGAGCCGATGGCCCTGGAGTTGTAAATCCTGGCCCTCGCCGCGCAAGCGCTGGCGCAGTTGGCGCGATAGGCGCGCCTTAAAATCCTGTAACTGTTGCTGCATGGCGCCGGTGTCAGCGAAAATGAGTTCGGCAGCATGAGTTGGAGTATGGGCAATTTTGTCGGCGGCCCGTTCGCAGATCGGATGGTCGGGTTGGTGCCCCACACCCACCACGGTAGCGGTTTTGCAGCGTGCCACGGCGCGCACGACGCGCTCATCGGAGAAGGCCAGGAGATCACTCGACGAGCCGCCGCCGCGCACAAGGGCGATGACATCGCATAAGCCACTAGCATCCAGCCGCTCGATGGCCGCCACCAACCCCTCGGCGGCCAGGGCGCCCTGAACCGGGCTTTCGGCAAAGAGGAGGGCAATGCCCGGGGCCCGCAAGCTGCGGGAACGCAAAAAGTCCTGTAGCCCGTCGGCCTTGCTTGAGCTGACCACGCCAACCCGCTTGGGCAGCAAGGGAACCGTTTTCTTGAGCGCAGGGTCAAATAGGCCTTCGCGCTCGAGCCTCAACTCCAGCGCCTTTAGCGCCGCGGCCTGCAGACCATCACCGGCCGGAAACATCGCCGAGGCTTCAAAATTGGCGCGCCCTTTGGCTTTGTAGATTTGAGCCCGCCCATTGACCAGCACTTGGTCACCGACTGCCGGCGTCCATGCCAGCGCATGTACTCGCTCACGCCACAACATTCCGCTCAGCGAACAGCGGCCGTCGCTCAGCGTGAAATAAGCATGTCCGGTGTTGGATACCGAAAAGGCGCTGAGTTCGCCCATCACTTGCACCGCCCCCAAGCCGCGCAAGCTCTGGTCCCATGCCTCGACCACTTGGCTGACCGAGATGGCCGATTGCTGCTCGGCCTCGGTCTGCGGCGGGCTGCTAAAAGGGTGGTGTTTCACCGGCCCAAAGCCGGGGCATGGCGGGGGCGTCGATCGAGCCGCGCTCCATCGAGCATTTTTAGGCAGAGGTCGTTGTAACTTAGCCCAGCTAAAGAGGCGCATTTGGGCAGTAAACTCGTGCTTGTCATGCCCGGCAAGGTGTTCACTTCGAGCAGGGTGATTTGGTCGCCATCGACCAGGAAGTCGACGCGACACCCGCCTCGGCAGGACAGCGCGGTGACCGCTTGCTCGGAGAGCTTGTGAAGACGCTCGATAACTTCGTCGCTGGCCCGAGCTGGCGTATGGTAGCGGCTGGCTCCTTGCGTGTATTTGTTCTTAAAATCATAAAACCCGCTGAGCGGTTCTATCTCGGTAGAGCCGAGAGCTTTTCCGTCGAGCAGACCGACCGTCATTTCGACTCCGGAGATGCGCTCTTCGACCAAAACCTTCTGAGCTACGGCGCGAATACGCGCCAGGGCCGCGCCGCGGTCATCACCGGCATCCAGTAACTCGATGCCGACGCTTGAGCCGCCTTCATTGGGCTTCATGCAGATCGCATCGTCTCCGAGCATCGCCTCGATCTGGGCGATCGCTAGGGGGTCTCCGCTCGAGACGCAAAGCCCTCGCGGAACGGGTA
>JAPKCE010000542.1 GCA_028823075.1 Myxococcota bacterium | reverse complement strand
AGGCTATGAAGCTTGCGATGATGGAAACGCCGCCTTCGGTGATGGCTGCACGCCTCGATGTGCTTTGGAGCGTTGCGGTAACGGCAACTTGGATGAAGGCGAGCAATGCGACGACGGCAATGAATCCAATGCGGACGGTTGCACCAACGGTTGTCGGCGCGCTCGCTGCGGCGATGGCGTACGGCGCATGGAAGGGCAAAACCCCGAGGCCTGCGATGACGGCAACAACGCCGCCGGCGATGGTTGTTCACCGATCTGCGGCCTTGAGCGCTGCGGCAATGGCTTGCTCGACGAGGGCGAGCAATGCGACGATGGCAACCGAAGCGAAACCGACAGTTGCCTTTCGAGCTGCCGTACTGCGCGCTGTGGTGATGGCGCTTTGCGCGCCGGTCTTGAAGAATGCGATGACGGCAACAACATCGATACCGACGCCTGTTTGGGCGATTGCAGCGTGGCGCGCTGTGGTGACGGTAATGTTTGGGCTGGGCGCGAGGATTGCGACGACGGCAACCGGGTCGATACGGATGGCTGCCGCAACAACTGCATCATTCAAAGCTGCGGTGACGGCGTGGTGGCGGTGGGCATTGAAGATTGCGACGATGGCAACCAAGACGATACCGACGCTTGCCGTAATACCTGCGTTGTGGCGCGCTGCGGTGATGGTGTCACCCGCGCCGGCGTCGAGAGTTGCGATGATGCCAACCAAGTAGATACCGACGGCTGTCGCAACACCTGCGCTCTGGCGCGCTGCGGCGATGGCGTCACTCAGCAGGGCGTTGAAGCCTGCGATGATGCCAACCAAGAAGATGCTGATGCCTGCCGTAATAACTGCACCGTGGCACGCTGCGGCGATGGCATTCGGCGCCTTGATATCGACGCGGGCGAAGCGGGATACGAGGCTTGCGACGATGGCAATCAAGTAGCCACAGATGTTTGTTTAAACAGCTGCGTGGTTGCGGCTTGTGGTGATGGCATCACGCGCCAAGGTGTTGAGGCCTGCGATGATGGCAACCAAATTGAAACCGATGCTTGTCGTAATGATTGCACGGCGGCGCGCTGCGGTGACGGGTTTATGGCAGTGGGTATCGAGGCCTGCGATGATGGCAATGAGGTGCAAACGGATGGCTGTTTAAACACCTGTGTCACGGCGTCGTGCGGTGATGCGCATGTGCAAGACGGCGTTGAAGCCTGTGATGACGGCAACGAAGTGCAAACGGATGCTTGCCTAAATAACTGCGCGGCTGCCGCTTGCGGTGATGCGCAAATTCAGGCGGGCGTCGAAGCCTGCGATGACGGCAACGAAGTGCAAACGGATGCTTGCCTAAATACCTGCGCGGTTGCCGCTTGTGGTGACGGTTTGGTTCATGCGGGCGTTGAGGCCTGCGATGACGGCAACGCCGCCCAAACGGATACCTGCCTCAATAACTGCAACACCGCGTCATGCGGCGACGGCTTTGTGCAAGCCGGAGTCGAAGCCTGTGACGATGGCAATCAGGTCGACAACGACGGCTGCAGCAACCAATGCACCTTTGCGCTGGGCGGTTCACGAGAGGCCGCGGCGAACCATTGTCGCCACCTCAAAGAAACGCTGCCGCAGACCGCTAATGGCACCTATTGGATCGACCCAAATGGCGGCGGTCGAGACGATGCCTTTCAAGCGATTTGCGATATGACCACCGATGGCGGGGGTTGGACCTTGATGAGTTGGAATGGCGACAGCGCTCAGGGGCCTGGCGTGCCTTATCCTGGCGTCGATGTATGTGCGTCCCTTGACTGCCAGCGCGGTTCGGCGGGGCCTCGCTTGCAACTTCAGGCGCTGATTCGCGCCTCGACGAACCTGGCCCAAGGGCAGACACCCAGTGCCACTTTGAGCACTTTCCCTGCCACCCTCACCGGTCATACCGCGGCTGGGAAGTACATTTATAACAGCTTAGCGACGCTCACCTTAGCCTCGGGAGCCACCACTTGTGCCGGTCTGGTCACGGGTACCTTCCAAAGTCTTAAAGCCGCTCAAGCATCCAACGGGAGCGTCGTCTACTTGGCGCAAGCTCTGGCCTACGCCAGTTACACGTATCAAGCCGGCCAAAACTACATCTGGAATATTGGCGTGCCCGCCGGTCATTGCGGCG
>JAPKCE010000541.1 GCA_028823075.1 Myxococcota bacterium | reverse complement strand
TGCCGCGTCGGTTGCGACTGCCGCGTCGGTTGCGACTGCCGCGTCGGTTGCGACTCCCGCGTCGGTTCGGGGTTGCTCCGCTGGGCAAGCGCTCAACAAGGCGAGGGTTAAGGCGGTTGAGTGAAATTTAGTCATGGTTAAGCGCTCTAAAAGGAGGGGTGCCTATATTCACAACTCACCAAACCTTCGATCAAGGGCGAGTTTTACAAGTGGACCGGCACGATTGATCCTGCCGCTTGATCGCATGTGCGGCAAGTTGGCCAGAGAATTCCCTTGCGCAAGCCCAGAGCATCCCTCACAAGCCCCCCGCCTTGGCTGCTCGCGTCTGCGGTTAGGGTTAATTAATCAGGCGTGCAAAGGAGGAGCTCATGCTCACCACTGAAGATCGTAAAGAGATCGTTGAGAAGTTCGGCGATAAGCCTAACGATTCGGGAAACACCAAAGTTCAGATCGCTCTGATGACCGCTCGCATCGTCGACTTGCGTCCTCATTTTGAAGAGAACAAAAAAGATCATCACAGCCGCCGCGGCTTGCTGACGATCGTCGCTAAGCGTCGTAGTCTTTTGGACTACCTCAAGCGCAAAGACATCGAGTCTTATCGCAGCCTCATCGCTGAACTCGGTATTCGCCGCTAAAGTATTTGATTCCAAGTCGGTAACGGGCAGCAGAAATGCTGCCCGTTGCTGCATTTTGGCTGCATGTTGCAGCCGTCTAACCGGAGCGAAACAAGCGCCTGTTATGAAGGATGTGTCCAGCACCGAACAAACGGTTCTGCACCCATTCTTCTATTTTCAAAATAGGTTCGCTTTCAGTTCGCTCCTCAAGTTGCAGCGCCGGTTTCAACCTCGGCGCTTAGGAGATGAACGATGACCATCGTTCGTAAAGAGATTCCCTACGGGGATACCATGCTGGTTCTCGAAACCGGCTATATCGCTAAGCAGGCGTTTTCGATCTTCGTCAGCAATGGCGATTCGCAAGCCTTGGTGAACATCACCAGTTCGGCCCAGCCGAAAGACCTGCCCTTCCTGCCGATGACCGTGGAATATCAGGAGCGTGCCTACGCTGCTGGTCGTATCCCCGGCGGCTTCTTCAAGCGTGAAGGTCGTCCGAAAGCGGAAGAGGTCATCAACGCGCGCATCACCGATCGCACCCTACGTCCGCTCTTCCCCGACGGATTCCGTCGCGAAGTGCAGATCATTCTGACGGTCATGAGCTCCGACGGCGCTCACGAGATGGACGCGTGCTGCCTTACCGCAGCTGCTACCGCTCTGACCATCTCGGACCTGCCCTGGGCCCCCGACGGTCCGGTTGCCGGCGTGCGTACTGCGCGTGTCGATGGCACCTGGGTTCTCAACCCCACCGTCGAGCAGCGTGCAGCCAGCGACATCGACTTGATGGTCGGCGCTTCTGCCGAAGCCATCGTCATGGTCGAAGGTGGCGCCAACGAAGCCAACGAAGACGATGTCATCGAAGGTCTGTACTTGGCCTTTGATGCGGCTCAGCCGATCATCGCCGCCATCAACGAGATCCGTGAAGAGATCGGTGCCGAGAAGTCCGAGCATATCGTCCCGGCCATCGACGCCGACGTGACCGCTGCGGTCGCCGCCGCTGCCGCCGAGCATCAGCTCGCCGAAAGCTTCACCATCAAGATCAAGCATGAGCGTTACGCTGCCAAAGATGCTGCCAAAGCAGCCATCAAGACTCAGCTTAAAGCCGACGACAACTTCGCCGATCGTTACGACCAGGTGAAGGCCGCCCTCGGTGAGTTCGAGCATCACGCCATGCGCCGTATGACGCTTGATTCCAAGCGCATCGACGGTCGTGGCTATGCGGATATTCGCGCCATCGAAACCCAGACCGACGTGCTCAAACGCACCCACGGTTCGGCTTTGTTCCAGCGCGGTGAGACTCAAGCTATCGTTACCTGCACCCTCGGTTCGAAGCGCGATGAGCGTAAGATCGAATGGTTGCACGGCACCGAATGGCGTCGCTTCATGCTGCATTATAACTTCCCGCCTTATTCGGTTGGCGAAGCTCGCCCGATGCGCGGCACCTCGCGTCGCGAGATCGGTCACGGCATGCTGGCGCGTCGCGCTCTTGAGTCGATGATCCCGATTGGTGAAGATTTCC
>JAPKCE010000540.1 GCA_028823075.1 Myxococcota bacterium | reverse complement strand
CCTTCAAGCTCATCGATGGCTTCGACACCAATGGTGATCTGATCGTTACCGCTCCCCGGAAGGTTGGTATCGAGAAAACGTAGGAAAAAAGTGATCTCCCCGTCTGGCGTCAGGCGTACGGCAGCCTCGTTGGTGATGGTCCGGCCGTAATAAGGCGAACGCCAAACAACGACGTATTCGGTCTCGGTCGAATGAACCCAAACGCCTGAGTTGCGGCCAACCCCAGGGTTCCAATCGGTCCAGGCCGGTGCGATCACCCCATCTGGCGGGTTGTTGTCTGGAAGGCGGCGGCTGGCATATTGACGTTCGGGACTGTTGCCACCGTCGCCTAAGAAAATGAACCCGTTCGAGCTGATGTTTACGGAAGAATATTCATCGCCATAATAAGGGAAAGTGAACAGAAGGTCGGTGACCTCGCCGTCGACACGGGGGTCGTCGCTGAGTACCACATCATCACTGCTGATGACCGATGGACCAGCGGACCACTGAGCGTTCCAATCGGCGATCGACGGCCCGCCTTGTTCATCCGAATCCATCCAGCGATAACCGACCCCATCGGGGCCGCCTGTCGCCGCCCAAACAGGCGCTGCAAATAGGACACAAACTAAACAACTAGACCATCGAATCATCACCGGCTCCTTCGAATCGATAAAGCGTTGCGGTAGCTTAGCTTAAAAAGCCCAACCCTGCTCATGAGGGTCCGCTTTTCTAAGCGTAAACTTAGGGTTTTGGCGCGCCGAGAACGTCTTCACGGGATTCGCCGGCCTCTAAACGCTGCAGAGCCTCGCTTGGGTCAAAGCTTCCATCACTTGGAATGGATTCGCCGGTTTCGGCGCGGCGCAGCAGTTCATTGCCCACCCAGGTTTCGTACAACCCAGCGTCAAACACAGGAGCAGACCGGCTGCCGGCGTCGCTTTTTGGACTCACGAGAGGTGTTCTCACCATCCGTTTTTTAGCCTCGGCTTCGATGCTTCGGCGCAGCGCTTCAAGCTGGTCGTCGCTCGGCTCGCTCGTTTGAAAGTCTTGAACTCGGAACTGGCCGGGTATTTTTTGGTACCCGGGAGCGTTTTGCACAATCACCCACCACAGAGCGAGCAGGGCCACAACCACCGCGGCCAAAACCAAACGCCACTGCACTAGACGAATGCCGCCTCAGAGATACGCAGGCTATGGCGCACCGCCTTTTGCGTCTCGAGGTCGCGAGCGTGCAGGCTTAAAATGCCGTCGACACTCAAATCAAAAGTAGTCTCAACGCGCACATGCCCGGCTTTACCAGGCCGCAACCCGTCGAAAACATGCTCGCCTAAGAACTGGTTGTCGGCCGCTTGCGGGTTGTCACCCTGGCAGATGCGCATCACCAATTCCTGTTGGCCATCGTAGCTCGTGGTGAAGGTCAAACGGCGACTATTTGGGGTCGGCGCGTTCTTTGAAAAGATGCGGAACATCTTACCGTTAGCTCCCTCGATACCAATGGCCATCGGGATCACATCGAGCAGAGTCACATCGCTGGATTGACCGGCCTGATCCCCTTGCAAGGCCGACGCGAAAATTGCCGCTCCCAAGGCCACAGCCTCGTCCGGATGAACACCCTTTGAGGGTGCCTTACCAAAGAAGCGCTCACAGGCAAAAGCGACGGCGGGCATACGGCTCTGACCACCCACCAACAACACTTCATCGATCTGTTCGATGCTCAACTCTGCGGCTTCGAGAACGCCGGAACAAACCTCGATGGTGCGATCGACCAACTCTTTGGTCAGCTCCTCAAAGCGCTCTCGGCTAATGCTCATATTCAGATCGAGCGGTTCACCGTCCTCACTAAAGGCGACAAAGGGGACCGAAATCTGAACTTCTTGGCGGTCGCTTAGATCAACTTTACATTGCTCGGCGATCTCTCGAAGGCGCTGCAAAGTGGCCGGCTCGGCGCTGAGATCAACACCATGCTCACCATGAAAACTGGTGAGGATTTCGTTGAGCAGAATTTGGTCGAAGTTAATGCCGCCGAGAAAAAGGTCGCCATCGGTGGCCACCACCTCAAAAACGTTATCGCGAATCTCGATAACCGAGACATCGAAGGTACCACCGCCGAGATCGAACACCACAACCCGCTCGGAGAGTTGGCGGCCATAACCGTAGGCC
>JAPKCE010000539.1 GCA_028823075.1 Myxococcota bacterium | reverse complement strand
TGCATAGGGTTTGACCTTTGCGGACGCGGTCGCCGACTTCGCAAAATACGTCGGATTCTGGAGTGGGCGAGCGGTAGAAGGTACCTACGAAAGGGCATTCGATTGTGGTGAGGCTATCGTCGTCGGGCTCAGCTTGCGCTGCTGGGGCCGGCGCGGTGGTCACCGGCAGTATGCTCTCAAAGTTGGGAAGGCGCGCCGCCGTAGGCGCTGCGCCGCCGCTCTCGGGCCGTCGCAAGCGCAGCTTGCCGATGGTCGAGTTGTCGATCTCCATCTCTACCGCCGAGGAGGCCTCGAAGAGTTCAATTATGGTGCGAAGGGTGCGTAGGTTCATGACTATTTCTTTGCTCGCTCGACGTAGGCAGCCGTGCGTGTGTCGACCTTGATCGAGTCGCCTTCGTTAATGAAGAGGGGGACGAAAAACTGGGCGCCCGTTTCAACGACGGCCGGTTTGCTGGCGCCGGTGACGGTATCGCCTTTAACCGCCGGGTCACATTGGGTCACCTTGAGCACGACGAAGTTAGACAACTCGATACCGATGACTCGGCCGTTGAACATGACGACCTTGATGGTCATACCCTCGAGCAAGTAGCCTGTGTCGGTGCCGAGTATGTCGAGCCCAACGTTGATCTGTTCGTAGGTGTTCGCGTCCATAAAGACGAATTCGTCGCCATCGCGGTACAGGTACTGCATGTCGGTTTCAAAAACGTCCGGTTTGACGATCTTCTCACCCGATCGGAAGGTGTGATCTAGGACTTTCCCCGAGCGTAAGTCGCGCAGTTTCGTGCGCGTGAAGGCCGTGCCTTTACCCGGTTTAACATGCTCGAATTCGATGATCGAATAGGGGATGGGGCCGAGTTGGATTTTTAGGCCACGACGAAAATCGGAAACCGCGTACATGCCAAGCTCCTGCTCAATGCGGACTAGGCGATAAACCCTAAGCTCGGCAGCTACAAGTGCGGCTTTTTTGCGCGCATTCGCAGCCAACTGACGAGTTTTCGTAGCGCCTCGCTGTAAGATGCAGCGCCAAGCCCTGCTGTGCGCCCAATGACGACGTCGCTGATCAGGTCGACGCGGCGAAAGGTTTCGCGGTTGTTCGGTTCCGTAAGATGCACCGCCCAAGTTGGTATAGCCACGGCCAAAATAGCATCGCGTAGGGCCACTGAGGTGTGAGTATAGGCTGCCGGGTTGATCAACAGCGCATCGCTCGTTGCCGCCGCTTGAACCGCATCGACCAAAGCGCCTTCACCGTTATGTTGCTCGTAGTGAATCGTCAGGCCGAGCTCACTGGCGATCTGTTCGAGGTCGCTGTTGATTTGTGCCAGTGTTGCGAGGCCGTAAAGCTCGACTTGTCGACTGCCGAGCAGGTTGAGGTTAGGACCGTGAACAACGCTAATATGCACAGCGCCTAGACCGCCAGACTGCGTCGCAAGTCCGGCACTTTGGCGGCGAGTTGGTAGCGCGCCATACCCAGGTTCCCGTCGGGTTTGAGAGCCACTGCTAAGACGTAGGTTTCATCGATGGGTCGTAGCACGAGCAGCAGCTCTTCGGCCTCAAGTGATAACTCTTTGACGGCGCCCATTTGCAGCTGTTTTGCAACTCTGCTCATGCGCTTCATTAGCGCCGCAGTCTCGACGACGAGGTGATCGGTTTGCCCGACAACACTTGGGGCCACAGCCCGCGCCAGGTCGATGCCGTCGTAGCCCAGGATCGTGGCCATTAAACAGCCGTCGACGGATTCGAGAATTTCGTTAAGCGTTGCTAAAAACACGGCTGACTTATTTCTGCTGAGCGCGTTGGCGGATATGCAGCAGTAAGGCCTCGAGGCGAGCGACTTTACGCCCGAGTTGCTCGTTGTCGAGCTGGCGTAAGGCCGTGACTCGTTTCGCCGACGGCTCAGAGCGTTGCAGGTGATTGAGCATGCTGCGCGCATCCTCGAGATGCCCCTGGTCGGCTAAGATGAGCGCCAAGGTATCTGTATTAATGCTGTTTTTATAAGGGGCAGCCATTTTCAGCCAATTCAGTGTCTTCAGAGTAGCAGGTGCAATTGCTCTTGGAACTTTCCCAGGAGGTTGCTTCTTTGTCCCATTCGAGGACCTCATTATCCACATCAGCGCAGACGATGTAAAGGCAGGCGACGA
>JAPKCE010000043.1 GCA_028823075.1 Myxococcota bacterium | reverse complement strand
CGCAACCGCAACCGGGGGGCTCGGTCGGAGTTCGGCGGCCAGAATCGATGGGCGCGGCATCGGCGCTCGGGCCTGCATCGGCCGCGCCTGCATCGGGAACCACCTCAACGGCGAGTAAGCGCAGTGCGTCGACGGTCATATGAAGATCAGCGCCCTCTTCATCGCTGTTGTCATACACTTCAATTTTCTGGTCACCGCCGGCTGCAAAGTCGAACTCGCCGATACGCAACCATCCGGTCTGGCGCCCTTGGCTCACCCTTAGGCGCCGCTCCTGCCCTGCTGCCCTAACCAGATAACCGACACGCTGAGCCACGTTATGCGGCGCCACGATGTTCACCTCGACTGCGTAACGGCCGGCCTGCGCCAGTTTGAGCGTCCAGCGCCCCCAGTTGCTCGGCGTTTCGTTAATAAAAGCGTTGGTCCATAGATACGAGCCTTCATGCCCAGCACCCTCGACATATCGCCAATATAGCTCGGGTCCCCAACGCTGAAAACAGGGTCCTGTTTCATCGAGGACTCCGCCTTGGCTGGGTATTGTCGGGCAGCGCGCAGCCTGCTCACCGACCAAGGGCTCGTAGCTGCGGACCAGGGACATGTAAGGAGGCACGTAGACCGCTCGACCGAGCTCCGCGATCGCCATATGGATGTCGTAATGCAGATGAACGGTGGTGCCGACGCGGTTACCATCGCTATCGAAAAATGCGTTGGAGACTTTGCCGATGCGCGCGCCGCGCTCAACCCGCTGGCCTTGCCGCACCTCCAAAGTCTCCGGAGCCAGGTGCAAGTAGCGGTGGCGACGACCTGAATCGGTTACCAGATAGACAGAGTAGCTGCCGATACTGGTAATCTGCCCCGCTTCGGCGGCGACCGCCCAATGCGCTTTGTCGCCGCAAGTTGCGGGACGAATATCTTGACCTTGATGCCCCGTACCGCCGGGACACATGGGCATATCCCAGCGCCGCGGCTCGCAAAAGTTATCGGACCACGGGTAGCTAAAATTAATCGCCGCGCATTGCCCACCGCCCGGCCCGTGGCTGCCGCCTGGCGCATAGACTTGGGAGTTCGGATACGACGGCGCGTCTTCGATGGGATAACGCATGCCGGGCGCGTAAACGCGCTCATCGACTCGGCCTTCGCCGCCCGACTGCAAACGCCCCGGTGGGTTCCAAGTAAAGGCGTGCATCGACAGGCCCGACAAAATGGTGATCAGCGCTACACTCATCGCAGCAACGCCAGGTTTAAGATGCGCTGGCGCAAGTGATCATCGGCGCTGCAGGCGGGGTCTTTGGCCGGCTCGCTGCATTCAACGTCGAGCGTGACCGCGGCGCCTTCAAAATTAACATCGGCGCTCACCAAACCGTGGCTGCGCAAAATGCTGATCTCGGACGGGCTGATCTGCGGCGCATCGAAGCCGGCCAATGTAAAGCCTGAGTAGCGCGCCATAAACACCACATGGCGACCGCCTTCGCGCCATTTTAAGCTGTACCAAGTCGGGCCGACAACGAGCAGTGCCTCGAGCGGAAGCGGCGTGGGCAGCAACAGATTGCGAGTAGGACTTTTTAGAGGTTGAAGTTGAGTTAGCCAGCTTTTTGGCACGGCGCTTTGGGGCAAACTCAAGCCGGTGCTTAGGCCGATGGACGGCGCTAAAGGCACCAACACACCGGGCAAAGAGGCGGCGCGTTTTTCCTGCGTCTCATCGGCGAGTGCCACGGAAGTCCCGAGAAAAATCAGGAAAGGCAGTATCTTGCACATGGCGGCGATCCTCCGACGAGGTTCACATATACCAAAGAAATGGACGGTTTAGGATAGGGCGAACTGCGGACTCGCCGACTAAGCGATGATCAAGCGCAAGGCCACCAGCGTTAGAACCACACGATACGCCAAACGAAAACGTTCCTTGCTCAGGTATTTGAGCAGCCATTTTCCAAAAAATGTCCCGACGACTACGGCGACGATCAAAGGCGGTAATATCCGCAAGGAATCGCCGAACGCGTATCCAGCCAAACCGAAGGCAATCAGTTTTTGAATGTGTATAAAAGCTTGCGCCGTGGCTTTGGTGGCGATCACCTCTTCGTTGCTCCAGCCCTCGCGCAGCATAAAGGGTGCGATCACCGGCCCCGAAGCGCCGATCACAACACCGAGCGTTCCAGCCAAAGCTCCGGCGCTCGCAAAAGCCGCTTTTTCGGGAAGTTGCGCCAAGCCCCCTTTGGGCGCCCAGGCGGCGACCAAGACCAAAAACCCGATACCCATCTTGATCACTTGCTCATCGAGGACGGCGATCAACTGCATGCCGACCACCGGTAAGGGTAAGGCAACGAGCATGAACACGCGCAGCGCCGACCAGCGGAGATGACCGCGAAAAGCATAGACCCGGGTAGCGTTTGAGGCGAGCTGGATCAAAGCATGCAGCGGAACCGCAGCAATTAGAGGCATGCCCATGAGCAGCATGATGGTGAGCAGAAAAATGCCACCTGCCATACCGATCAAGCCCGAGATGGTTGAACTGATAAAACAGGCGAGGAGCAACACGTTCAGCTCGACTCATCGGCGAGCAGTAACCGATAACCCTCACCGCGCACGCTGAGCAGTACTTTTAGGCCGCCTTCGTTTTGTAAAATTTTACGTAGCCGACTCATAAAAACATCGACCGTTCGCGTTTTGTTGTTCGGGCTCAAGCGCCAAACACGCAGCAGCAATTCCTCTCGCGACACCACATCACCGCGTCGGTCGAGTAGGTATTCAAGGACCCTGTATTCCATATCGGTTAAATGCGTGGGCTTCCCGTCTTGCCAGGTTTGGCGGGCACGAAAGTCGATCTCTAGACGCCCAACTTTTGTACGCTCCCCGGGGCCATGCCACGCCTTACGCCGCAACAGGGCCTCGACTCGAGCCACCAGCTCGGGCAGCTCAAAAGGCTTGGCCAGATAATCATCGGCGCCTGCGCCAAGACCTTCGACCCGCGCTTCGAGGGTGCCGCGAGCGGTGAGCATGAGGATGGGTACGATGGAGCCGCGGCGGCGTAAGCTGTGGCAGAGTTCAAGCCCATCGCCGTCGGGCAATCCGAGATCGAGCAAAATGAGATCAAAGCTTTGTTCTTCCGTGATGCGCTGAGCATCTGCGAGTAGACGCGCCGAAGTCATCTCATGCCCGCGTAAACGCAAGGCGACCTCCAAGCTAAGTCGCAAGGTCGGATCGTCTTCAACGAGAAGTAAGCGTGCCATCTAATCCTCCTCGGCCAGCGGCAGCCACAACTCGGCCAGCGCCCCTTCGCCCAAACCTCGGCTGGTCAAATGGACTTGGCCGCCGTGCCCTTTGGCGATAGCCCGCGCCAGAGCGAGTCCTAAACCGGTGCCAGAATGGCCCGTATCAACCCGAGAAAAGCGACGAAACAACAACTCTTCGCTGCTCGGGTCAAAACCGATGCCATTGTCGCTAAGCCCCAACCAAAGCAGACCATCGACCACCTGGAGATGGACCTCAAGATGGGGCGAGCTTTCGGAATAGGTGATGGCATTATCGATGAGGTTATCGACCACCAAGTTCAGCGCGCCCGGATCGCCATGCACCCAAAGTTCACCTGGGTTCGTGAAGTCTATGCTACCATCTCGCCCTAAAACGACCTGTTCAACGCCATTCAAACTACGCTCCACCAACGCTCCAAAATCAACCACTTCGGGGGCAAAGCGTAGCGGTTCGACCTCGAGCCGGCCGGCTTCAAGAACGTTGGCTACCCGCAACGCCAAGCGGCGAGTCTCGGAAACGATGGCGCCGGCGAGCCGCAAGCGCAGTTCGGCGCTCAACTCGTGCCCTTGAAGGGCCTGAGCGGCGGCGCGAATGGCCGAGATCGGTGTGCGTAAATTATGACTCATGCCGGTGAGAAACGCGGCTTCTGCCTGGCGCAAGCGAGCTTGGGCGCGCAGGCGGTTGAGCAGCAAAAACATTCCGGCCAAGACCACTGCGAAAGCAGCGCTTCCGAGCACCAACATGGTGATGCTCAAGGTGTCGATGCGGCGAATCCACATGAGCACCCAGCCGACCAGCAAAGCGACGATCAAGCAGCCCATGACGATGGTCATCACGATACCGCCTGCACCGGTCCAAAAAGTCTTAGCGCGCAGCTCAAGACCACCCAAGGCACCTAACTCAAGACGAGCGATTTTGACCCGCGTATTGCTCGGCGGTCGGCTACTCGGCTGCAACACCATTACAAAGTGACCACAGGCGCCGGCACGCGACGGTTGTAACTCGAACTCATCACCGCGCCGTAAGCGCCGGCACCATCTATCAGCAAAACATCCCCCGCCTTGGTGCTGGGCAAGCGACGATCGTGCCCCAAATAATCACCTGTTTCGCAGATTGGTCCTACCACCTGGACAATGGAGTCCGGCAGTTCCAAAAGGCGCGTCAAATTGTGGATTTCATGATGCGAACCGTAGAGCGCAGGTCGCAGCAAACTGTTCATTCCCGTCATTAAACCGGCGTAGTTAACCTCGCCTTTGCATTTGGTTTGGGTCACCTCAGCGAGCAAGACGCCGGCATTGGCAACCAAGTAGCGGCCCGGCTCAATCCAGAACTCAAGTTGGGGTTGTTGGTCGCGCAATGTCTGCACCACATCCCCGAGCGCCAACAGATCCAGCCCGTCTTCGTCAGGGCGATACGGTACGCCGAGCCCGCCGCCCAGATCGATGAATTTTAGGTGGATAAAGCGCGGCGCTTGAGCCAGCAAAAAGCGCCCAACGCGAGCCCAGTTTTCAGGATCGCGAATACCGCTTCCCGAATGCGCATGCAGGCCAACAACGCGCGCCCCGGCGGCGATGACCGCGGCAGCCGCTATGTCGAGTTGTTCTAGCGAAATTCCAAACTTAGCTTTGGCACCGCCGGTGCGCACATGGCGGTGATGCCCGCGGCCGGCTCCCGGATCGAGGCGCAAAACAATTTCGGCGCCGGCGAAGGCCTGCGGCCAAGCTTGCAAAGGGAACAGCCCGTCAACAGTGACATGAACGCCTAAGCGCAAAGCCTCTTCGTATTCATAGCGGGGTGCAAAATTAGGGGTGAACAAGATGCGCTCGGGCAGCAAACGCGGCACCGCCGTTAGCGCATGTTCAACCTCGGCGTTTGAAACACATTCTAAACACAGACCTCGCTCGACTACGGCGCGCAAAACCAGGGGGTGATCGTTGGCCTTAATGGCGTAGAGCACGCGATCGAGGGGCAGTTCGGCGAGGGCTGCGGCAGCCGCTCTCACCGAATCGAGATGGTAGACATAGACCGCACCATGTCGAGCGGCCAGCTCAAGCAAGCGAGGTCGTTGGTCTGCCCACCAACGACCAACCCCTGCGTGGGCGCTTCGTTGTTCGACCGCCTCGTCGAGGGTCTCGCCGGCCTCCGGGTCGAGGCTGCGCGCTGCCACCAATTCGCTGTGCAAACGTTTGACCAAGCGCTCCGCGTCTTCGTCATCAACCACTAAACTCAAATTCAAATCACTAGCAGCCTGGCAGAGGAGATGAACTCGCCGATCCTCAAAGACCGACAACGCCGGTGCTAGCTCATGCAAAATAGAGCGGATTTTACGGCCCACCAGCGAGACTGAGGCGCAGTTGGTTATGACTGAAGCCCGACAAAACACCTGCAAATCACGCAGCAGGGCTGACAGCTTATCGGGGTCGTCGGCACCACCGCTAGGGTCGAGAGTAACCGTGACGTTGGTCTCGGAAGTCGAGACCATATCCACCGACAAACCGGCACGCTTAAACACCGCAAAAACATCGGCTAAAAATCCGACCTGCTGCCACATACCAATGCTGTCCATGGTCACCAGCGTCAGGCCGCGACGCAGACAAACCGCCTTCACGTGACCATCGGTCTGACCGCCGCTTTGACTGATGATGGTGCCCTTGGCCCGAGGTCGTGATGTGCAGCGCGTATGCAGTTCGATACCCGCTGCCCGTAAGGGCTCGAGGCAGCCAGGATGCAATACCTTAGCGCCCATCGACGCCAGCTCTTGCGCCTCTTCGTAATCGAGACGTTGCAGCAAACGAGCCGATGGGACCTGGCGAGGGTCAGCACTGAAAAGGCCGGGCACATCGCTCCAAAACTCGCAGCGTTTAGCGCCTAGCGCGGCCGCTAAACAGGCCGCCGAACTGTCCGAACCGCCGCGCCCAAAAAGCAAGGTTTCCCCTGTCTCATCGCTTCCGATAAAGCCCTGAGTGATGACCACCGAAGTGGCGCATTGCTCAAAAGCGGCGGCGGCCCTCTGGCCTTGACCATCCCAGCAGTTGTTCAAAAAATGCTGCTCGCGATCGCTTTGACGCGGCGCCCCCAAAAGCCCGCGGGCATCCATCCAGGTCAGCTCAAGACCTTGGCTCTTGAGAAAGGCGGCGCCGAGATGGGTTGCCATCAGTTCGCCGGCCGCTAGAAGTTGGGCGCGCATGCGCGCTGGAGCTTCGCCGATGAGACTAGCGCCGATCACTAGCCGGCGGGCCTGCTCGAGTTCTTCCACGAGTTCTAAAGGCAGGTCGATGTTGAGCTCATTAGCGAGCGCTTCATGGCGCTCACGTAAAGTCGCAAGCAAGCCATCGGCAGTGCCGGCGAGCGCAGCCTTGGGCAGCGTCTGTAAAAGGTCTGAAATTCCGCCTAAAGCTGAACAAACCAGCAAGGCGCTATCGCCGCCGGCGACCACCGCTCGGGCCTGCTCGGCGATGCAACGCCAGCCTTCGGCTTTGGCAACCGAGGAGCCGCCAAACTTGAGTACCACCCACGACGCAGTCATGGGCGCGTATCGGGCAACATCAAGACCGCTTTTTCACCGATCTGGGCAGCGTCTAAATGACCGGATGCGTGGTCTTCGGGAACGACGATATGGGCGTGCACAGTGTTGCCATGATGGGTGATCGTACCGGCGCCATTAGGCGCATAAAAACCCACAATTTCGGCGGTAAAATCGTTGCGAGCCTCTTGGTGTCCAGCGCCCACATGAGCTTGGTGCCCCTTCAGGTCGGGCGCTATTTTAGCGCCGTTAATCACATGCCAATTGGCGCTGACCATCTTACCTCGCAGACGAAATGGAATTGGCTTGTCCATGGGCAACTGAGCTTGGCTAGCTCGAGCCGAAATGATGGCGCCAAGACCTTTTAAGTCTACCCCGGAACTCAGCACCGAAGCACGCCACTTGGGCACCCTCGCGAGCACCAATAAAGCGGCTTCTTCGGTGGGCTCGACGCTGTGTTCAAAGCGCGCACCTTGTTCCAAACTATGCGCCACAAAGACTTGACCGGCACTAATTGTAATCTCACCTTTAAGGTCCGCCAATGCCCCCACCCCGACCGCATCCACTAAGTCCAAATCGCCAAGCTTCGCCTTGGCTGACCAATCGCGCATCATCATCACCCCGTGGACGCTGCCGAACACTTGGGTTTTTATACTTCGCTGGGCCTGGGCATGCTCAAGCTCTGCCAAGACCTTAAGCGCCGCCAAGCCTTTTGAAAAATGGGCGCTGAGGTAGTCGTTTAACATATCACGAAGCAGGCCGCCGATGATGGGCGGCAAGCGCCCTTCGTCACGCCAGGTCACCAGAGTTCGACCGTCGCCGAGGTCAGTGTACGTCAGCGAGCCTTTGGCGTTGAATTCCTCGCTCTCGATGGCCTCGTCGAGCCAGACGCCCGTCGCCGGGTCGGCCTTGGTGATGAGCATGCGCCCGTGACCCATTTCCGGACCATCCCAAGCCCAGGTCGCGCCCTCACCTTTGGCGGAGCCGCCGTACGTAAATTTAACTTCTGGGTCGGCATCGTTGTTCCAGCCAGCCCAGGCCGACCAACGATGAAAGTCGATGATATGTTCGTGAATGAGCGCGCTCGGAGCGACGATCTCGACTTGCACTTCGACCTGCCAAACCGGTGTGCGCAAAGCGCCAACGACCGCGGCGACCCCTAAAATAGCCAACAACGCCACCGCTGAGCTTTTTAGCAATTTCATAGGCAAACTCCGTCTAATAAAATGCGCGTATGCGGACTGTTTTTGAACCGATCAAACGGTTCATATGCTCGCTGACCTCCACCCATTTCAGCTCGTCGTCAACCACCTCGCCCGCCGCCGCATGAGCGCTGCGCAAGCCGCCTAACCAAGCGCGAGGATCGGAGATATAAAGCAGATCACCTGCCTCGATACCGCCCAAATCTGCCGCCAGCGCGCTGGACAAACGCACGACCGGGCGTTCGACGGTCAAGGGAGTTACCTCGCTAGTGCAACGCAGCGTGGCACCCGCCCACGGGGTGTTGCGCTCCACACCAGGCCGCCCTTTAAAATGCTCGAGCGCGTCGGATACGGTGCCAACAACCAGGCCGCGCAATTCGCTTTCAGGGCGCGCTTTGCTGCGAAAAGTCACGATGATGCCTATCGCCGTGCAAACGACGAGACCAAAGAAGCCGCGCATGAATTTATATTGGTTCTTGCCCGCGAAAAACTCATCGGCGCCCTCTTTCATGGGCACCCCGTGAGCGAAGGGGGTAATCAGTTCGGGCCAAATGATGGTGGCGAAAATGCACAAACCGCCGCCGACCATGGTCCAAACCGCAGCCGTCGGAGTGTAACGTTTCCAAAAAATACCGAGCATCAGCGCCACCACGAGGGGCGGTGTGACCGCAGCGGTAAAGGCGCCATGAGCGGCGTAGATCGACCCGAAGCTGGCAAAAACGGGCACCAGCGCGACGCCGAGAAGGGTGATCGATACGCTCGAAATACGCGCCACCCGAAGCAAGCGCGCATCATCGGCTTGAGGGTGACGCGGCTTGTAAATGTCGTTGACGACGATGGCTGCGATCGCGGTAATCAGGGTATCGACGGTGGACATCAAGGCCGCTGTCAGAGCCGCCATCACCAGACCAAAAACCCCGGGCTGAGTTAAGAACTCACCGGCAATAAAGAACGCTTCTTTCGGGGGGATATCACCGGGTAGGACCCCAGCGTGGACCAGCGCCTTGGCGACCCAACCACCGCTGGCGACCACCACCGCGGCGAGCGGCATAAGCACCAACATCATCGTGACAACGGCCTTGCGCGAGTCCTCGACCGAGCGCGCCGAGAGCAGGCGCATCACCATGCCCTGATTGAGAAAGTAAAACATGGCGGAATTGGCCATCGCATCCTGCCAAAACACGCCCACCGCCGGAAACGATGGGTCTTCGTTATAGACCGGGAAAGCAAGCCTGTGGCTGCGCGGTAGATGCTGCCAGAACTGATCAAACCCGCCAAGATAATCAATACCTAGAAACAGTAACACCAGGCCGGTGGCGAGCAACATAGCGCCCTGGAAAAGGTCGGTCATGATCACCGAGGTCTGACCACCAAAGGTGACGTAGACCGCCGAGATTGAAGCCACCAAAAGAGCTGCGAAAAAGACATCCCAGCCGAGCAAGATGTTTAAGGCTTGGCCCATGGTGAAGAGGTTTATACCAACATATCCGATGAGATAAACCAGCAGCAACCAAGTGGACACACGGCGAGCGGCCGGGCCGAAGCGACGACCAAAAAACTCGGGGATGGAGACCACCTTTGAAAAATACAACAAAGGCAGCCAGCCAAAGAGCAGAAGCGGTATCCAGAGCCAGTCGTTAAGGTAGGTCTGCGAGGAGCCAAGCCCGTAGCTAAAAGCGACTTTTGAGTATTTTACAAAGCTGTACGAGCCGATGGTCGTGGCGACCAAACTAAAAGAGATCAGCCACCACGAAAAACGCTGTCCACCGAAGAAGAAATCTTTGGTCGTTGCGTTGCCTTTGCCGAACCAGGTGCCGACCACGAGCATGGCAACAAAATAAGCCACCATGATGGCGTAATCGAGAGGCGTTCCTAGAACCTTTTTGCGTTGCCACGTGCCCTTGTAAGGCAAGGCTTCCGCCTCGATCATGGGCGCGTATTGTAAAAAACCCTGAACGGCCATGAAGAAGAAAAAGCCGCCCAAACAGAGAAGGAGGTTGCGTAAGGGCTTGCCGGCCAAACCGATGTAACCCTGCTTCGCCCCCACATAGAGACCAAAGGCAAAGACCAAGCCGCCAACGCCGTATTGATAAAGAAAACCGTCCACAGTCAGGCTCGAATCATCGTTTGTTCTTTGGCCTTAAACACGAAGGCGACGAGAACGCCAAAGGCAAAACCACCGAGATGGGCGCCATAGGCAGTGGCCGAAGCGCCGCCCAGAAGCTGCGGCAGGAGATTTTCGACGACGACATAGAACAATAATACCCAACGAGCGCTGATCTGAAAGCGCCCCACGAAAAAGG
>JAPKCE010000538.1 GCA_028823075.1 Myxococcota bacterium | reverse complement strand
GCGTGGTCACCGATTCGTCGCTGATGCCTTTGTATCAAGAAATCTGTAACCACCAAGAAGCGATTCACTATACCCGCACGCAGGCCGAAGCGGGGCGCGAGATCGATCTGGAGTACATTCGAGAGCTGCATCATATGCTCTGCAATAAGTTGCCGAATGTGCAGCCGGCGCGTTACCGAACCGAGATCATGCTGCACCGCGTCTATCTGCACGACATTCATCGGCCTGACCGGATCAGCTACCACCTTAATAAGTTGGTGCGCGATCTGTACAGCGAGACCATGGAGAGCTTCCATCCCATCAAGCGTGCTTGTGGGTTTCACCGAGCCTTTATGCATATCTTCCCGTTTTATCAGATGACCGGAAAGCTCGGGCGTTTGTTGATGAATCACATCCTCATCAGCAACGATTATTTCCCCTGCGTGATGCATGTGAAAGATCGTCAGCGGTATTACCAAGCGCTGCGCGATTCGCTCGATGATGTGCGTTTATTAGCCGTTGAGAGCATGGAAAATACCTTACGGCACTCGGCAGAGAGCATCACTTGATTCTCGGAGCTCACGCCAGCATTGCTGGTGGTCTCTCCAAGGTCTTTGAAACGGCGGCCGCCGATGGCTCTGATTGCATCCAGATCTTTTCGAAGCCCAGCCAGCGCTGGGCGGTTCCGGCGCTGACGGCACTTGAAATCAGCGCTTTTCGCGAGGCACGCCAAGCCGCCGGAGAGCCGCCGGTATTGGTCCATGATTCTTACCTCATCAATCTAGCGAGTCCGGATTCGCAAAAACTCGAACGCAGCATTAGCGCCTATGCCGACGAGTTAAAACGCTGCGCTGATCTGGGTATCGAAGATCTTAATATGCACCCGGGGAGCGCAACCGATGGCGACGAGGTCGCCGGGTTACAGCGCTGCGCCGATGCCTTCCTCGAAAGTTATCTATTGGCCGGCGACCCTCCGGTGCGTACGGTGATCGAGGCGACTGCCGGGCAGGGGACAAACTTAGGTTATCGCTTTGAACATCTGCGCGATCTGTTGGCGCGCGTTTGGGACCCCAGCCGTTTCGCCATCTGCATCGACACCTGCCATATCTTCGCGGCGGGCTACGATTGGAGTACGCCAGAGGGCTATTCCAAAACTTGGAATGACTTTGAGCGCATCGTCGGTCTTGATCAACTCGCTTGGTTCCATCTTAACGATTCGAAAAAATCGTTGTCGAGTCGCGTCGACCGGCACGCCGAGATCGGTGAGGGAGAGATCGGTCTCGAGCCTTTTCGTTGGTTGGTCAACGATGAGCGCTTTGCGCAGATCCCAGCGGTTCTCGAGACGCCCGGCGACCGTATGAAAGAGAACTTAGAGCGTTTACGCTCGCTGCTAACCTAGCTTCCGAAACGATAGCGCAGAGACACAGCCATCGAGGCACCGCTTTGGCTAAATTGAGTTTTGAGTAGGTCATTGAGTTCAAGCTCGGCGCCCTGGCTGGTTTCAACACGCGCATGGAGACCGAGCAGTAAGCTGGGCCTAAGTTCCATTTCAGCGCCGACCCCCAAACCGCCCGTTAAGCCACCGCTCGATGAGAGCTCGGTGATCGGCTGGCGCAGCGATGCGCTAACCATGCCTACCGTCGTTTCACTGCTGCGAAGGTGCCAACCTGCGTTGATCTCGGCAATAAGCGAAAGTTTGCGGTTCGCCACGCTGAGTCGCATCGGCCGGGCGCGCAAGGTGAGCCCGAGCGGGACTTCACTGGTGCTCTGACTGACGGTAATCGGTAGCGCCACGCCTTGCCCGCTGCGCGCCACGGCGCTGCGCCCGGAAGGCGCAAAGCCCATATACAGAGCCGCAGCGAGGAGTTTATCGCTGCCCGGAAGATCGATCTCGATCTCGACCTGGCCGCCCAGACGATCGGCACGCCCATGAGCGCTTCCGGCAAAGCTCATTCCGAGTTGCATGGTCGCTAGGCGCTCGATAAGCGTGGGACCCTTAGGTAATTCGGGTGCCCTTTCTTGCGCTTTAGCCGGTTCGGTTTGTGCCAGTCGCGGTGCCTTGTTTTCGTCACCCAGTTCAGTAATCGGGCGGTCGATCACCGCAGGACCTGCCAATTTCGCTTTCGCCGCCACCAAGGGTTTCAGCGAAGGTAGGTTGGAA
>JAPKCE010000537.1 GCA_028823075.1 Myxococcota bacterium | reverse complement strand
CTCCGGGTGCGCTGAACGAAGGCTTTGCTGATTATGCGGCCCTTTCGCTTACCGAAAACCCCGTGCTGGGCCGTTATGTCGGCGACCCGGTCAACGGCGCCATCCGCCGCCTCGACACGCCGAAGGCTTGCGCCAGCGACCTCACCGGTGAAGTCCACGACGATGGTGTCCCTTGGGCAAGTTCGTTATGGGTTTTTCGCCAAGGGCTTGATGAAGACGAGCGCGCTGGCATGGACACAGCTGTGTTTTCAGCCATGACCACTATGGTCGGGCGCAACGCCGGCTACGATACGGCAGCCACGGCAGTGGTTCAAGAAGCGAGCCTCAGCCTTGGCGAGCAGCGAGCAGCAGAACTGAGCGCCTATTTGAGCGATCAGGGCATGCTCGGTTGCGAACGCGTTGTTGCTCTCAACAGTGCCGCTGGCGAGGTTTCTGAAGGCCCGGTGCTCGAGGCTCTGCATCTAAGCTCTGCCGATAGCTTCGGACTGCGCCGCGGCGAGTTCATCCCGGCACCCTTTCAACTCAAAATTCATCTACCGGCCGGAACCCGCAGCGCACAGCTCAAGTGGAACTCAGCAGCCGCAGGTGACGCGGCGATTCCCGGCGCTGGTGACGGCGGCGATGAAGGTGAGATCCTCGGCGTGATCAAACTGCGAGAAGCCATTCAATTCGAGTATGATTCGGGCGCTGTTAGCCACAATGGACAGCGCGTTTACGACGTCGCTTCTCGAGGCAGTAGCCAGCGCTTGCCGATGCTCGACTTGGACCTCAGTTGCGCGGAGACACTGTACGTCAGTTTGGGCACGACCGGCGCCGGCAAGGTCCTGCGCGAGCTGCAACTCAACGTGGTTATTGATGAGGAACTTGCGCAAGAATGCGCCTCTATCGAAGCGCCCATTGTGCCTGTGGTCGAGCCCGTTCCTGCCGACGGATGTGGTTGCAACGGCGGTTTGGCCGGAAACGTATTGTGGCTGTTGTCGCTGCTCGGCTTACGTCGCCGATTGAGCCTTACAAACGCCTGAGTTCACGCAGTGCGATGTGATCATCTTTTTGCGCCGCGACGGCCGCTTTAAAGTGGCGCCTAGCGATATCGTTTTGATCGTCTCGAAGAGCGATTTGACCGAGCATTCTCTCGGCACCGAACACAGTTGCCTTTTCGTTTAAATCGCGCATCGTCTCGTAGACCGCTGCTGCATCCTCAATGCCCTGCATACCGGCAGAAAAGGCATGTAAGAATTGGTACTGCTCAGCGTTGGGACGCAGCTCTAAAACCTGCTGCATCAGCCCATATGCCACCTTGTAACGCCCCGACCCGAGCGCTTTTTCAGCGTTGCGAACCAGGCCGTCGGCGGCCAGCAAAGCATCGACATCAGCCGAAGAGCCGGCCGCAGCGCGATCGATGGTCAGATCGTATTCGAGACGTGCCTCGGCATCGGTGAGCAGGTCGCGTGCTTGGCCCCAGCGAGCCAACACACGCTGCAACAATTCCAGATCACTACCCAAGTCCATGCCGCGAAAACGATCGGTATGATATTGCGCGAACCGGTTGCGAAAGGCCTCGCGAACCGTCTCATTATCGGCATTTCGCTCGACGCCAAGTGCCCTATAATGATCGCGCCCCTCCTGCTCGTTATAAAGCAAACGGACCTCTTCGCGAATGGCGACCAGTTCAGCATCAATGCCCTCAAGGCTGTCATGATGGTGATCAGCGCTCATTTGAATAACGCCGAAGCCACCCTCGGAGGGAGCCGCCGGTACTGCGTCATCTTGAGCTTGAAGCACTAAGATTTGACCGCTTACCAAGAGCGCATAAAGCTCTGCATAGACTTTATCTCGACGGCGAGGGTCGCTCCATAAACGCCCCAGCAAGTCAGAGGATAAAGTTCCCGAACTGTCGATACGTGCCCGCAAGTCGCCTGAAAAAACCTTGGCGTGAATCGCCGCCAGGCGATCGTAATTAGGTCCGGGCAATAACAAGCCGTTGCTACGCGGCGCCAAATAGCGATTGATGCGATGAGGATGCGCCTGAGCGATGCCGTGCAGAATCATCGACTCGAGGTCCAATTCGAGATCCGGCAAACAATCTTCCCAGCCCCCTTGTTCGCGAACCAGCGCACGCCCAGGGCTGAGCAGACCGGCCTGAACTAA
>JAPKCE010000536.1 GCA_028823075.1 Myxococcota bacterium | reverse complement strand
ATTAGCAGCATCGATACGGCCAACGAAAAGCGCGATTCGCACCTTAAAACCGCCGACTTTTTCAACGCCCCAAAATGGCCTGCCGCGGTGTTTCGCGCCGACAGCCTAAAAAGCCTCGGCGGCGACCGCTACACGGTCTCGGGCAAGCTCAAAATGATGGGCGTCTCCAAGGCACTGAGCTTTCCGGCTGTCGTGACGCTCAAAGGCGGCAAGCTGGCGGTTAAAGCAGATTTCAAAATCGACCGCACCTTCTGGGGCATGACCGGCTACCAGAGTTCGTTTAGCGTCAACCCGATTCAGCCGAGTGTGCGCGTGTTCTTTGATTTGAAGGCTAAGTAACTACAGCCTCTATTCATGTGGGTATAAACTTGGCCATTAAAAAGGCCATGAAACACTTAGCCTACCAACATCACAACGCTAGACGCACCGTGCAAGAGAAGCCGAAGACCAGCAGGCCTCAAGCATGAACCTGCTGAGTCAGATAATTCTCAAGCCCTAAGGTCTTGATCAGATCCTGCTGCGCTTCGAGCCAGTCAACATGCTCTTCTTCCGACGCCAAGATCGATTCGAGCAGCAACGCCGTGCCCTGGTCGTTAATCTCGCGGCACATCGTAATCGCTGTTTGCAGCCGAGGAATCGCTTCGAGCTCCAGCCCCATATCGCTTTCGAACTGTTCGGGGACGTTTTGGCCGATGCGCACGCGGTTCATGCGCTGCACGTTCGGAACACCCTCCAAATACAGAATGCGATCGATGAGTTGGTCGGCATGCTTCATCTCGTCGATGCTCTCGGCGCGCAAGGTTTCGTAAAGCCGAAGCAAGCCCCAGTTCTGACACATTTTGGCATGTAGAAAGTATTGGTTAATCGCCGTCAGCTCACCCGAGAGGATGTCGTTGAGGGCTTCGATGACTTCGGCGTTTCCCTTGGGCATGATGAACCTTTCGCAGCCGTTACGGCGCTTAGGTTATCCTTGCCGTCTGTGGGTTCCAGCAGCAAGACTTCGGGGGTTGATTCGCGCATCTTTGAGCATGGCGTGCAGGTCGATTTTGCAGGATCCGCAACTGCTGCCGGCGCCGGTCTTGTCGCAAAGACTACTGACAGAGCGGCAGCCACGCCCAATCGCTTGGCGTAAATCGCGGTCCGACACCGCTTTGCAAAGACAGATCAGCATGCACGCTCCCGGAACCCAACTCGAATGAGCGGATTTTCGACATGGTAATGATGACGGTATTGAGAATCATTTTCAAGACAAAAATGAGAGTCATTATCAATAAGCCCTCGGCCAGACGGGCCGCATAAGGGTGGGTGTAAGGCTTGCGATTAACGCCGGTTTTCGCCTATCTGCGCCCCACGACCAAGGGAGAGCGAGCATGAGAATCCAGCGCAGTTTCCGAGCCGAGATGGCGCATAAAGTCCCCGGCGCTTACACTTGCCGTTGTCATCATCTGCACGGACATTCCTACCGTTTCGAAGTCGAAGCTCAGGCTTCAACAGCTGATCAAGCTCATATGGTCATCGACTTTAAGCTGCTCGAAGCCTGCGGAATTAAGGACTTTCTCGACGGCTTTGATCATTGCGTTGTGCTCAGCTTAGACGACGATTTGGCCCCCCTGATCGACAGGGTAAACCCGGATCGACATTTACTCGTCCCGTTTTTGCCCACCGCCGAGATGATCGCCAAAGCCTGCTTCCAGATCTGTTCGGAGATTTTAAAAGGGCATAACCCGCAGCGCGGCGAAGCGGCTGTTATCACCGCAGTTCGAGTCTTTGAGACCGACAGAGGTGCAGCTGAATATCGCATCGAAGATCAGGCTGCCGACAACTTTCCCGCGGTGGACCTGAGCCGCTGGGTGATCAGCGAGGAGATCCGTGCGGCTTGGCAGCAGCATCCGGCCTTGGCGCGTATTTTACCGCAGGTTTAAGACGCATGCGCGCCGCCCCGAGCGCTCCGCCTTCTTCTGCGGCGCCTGCGAGCAAGGCGTCGAGCTCGGTCAGTTGAGCCAAATCTTTGCGCCTCTTACGCAACCAATCCAGACGATAAACGAGCAATTCATGCCTTGAGTCGCTGCGTGCTTTGGCCCCTGAGAGCGCCAAGTAGCGCAGACTCAAGAGATGCAAATCGTCGCTGTAATTCATGCGTAACGAGCGCTCG
>JAPKCE010000535.1 GCA_028823075.1 Myxococcota bacterium | reverse complement strand
GTTTGTTGGTAACAAGGTTCTAATTGGTGACCGCTGCAAGGTGCAAAACAACGTCAGTATCTACACCGGCGTCACCCTTGATGACTATGTGTTCTGCGGGCCTTCCATGGTGTTTACCAACGTTATGAACCCCCGCGCTCATATCGAACGCAAGGACGAATACGCCGAAACCCGAGTCGGGCGCGGCGCCTCCATCGGTGCCAACGCAACCATCGTTTGTGGTCACGACATTGGCGAATATGCCTTTATCGGCGCCGGCTCGGTAGTCACCCGAGAGGTCCCCGCTTACGCCCTCGTGTTCGGCTCTCCTGCCAAAATTCACGGCTGGATGAGCGCCGCCGGCGAACGTTTGGAATTTGATGAAAGCGGACAGGCTCGCTGCCCGCATAGCGGCGAAAAATATCGCCTAACCAATGGCCGTTGCCAGCCCGAAGGAGCGTAGAAATGCAGTTTATTGACCTTAAGTCCCAATACGCCAAATACCGCGGCGGTAGCACCGGCATCGATGCGCGCATGCAAGCGGTACTCGATCATGGGTCCTACATCATGGGCCCCGAAATCGCCGAGATGGAAGAGGCGCTAGCCCAGCGCGTCGGCATGAAGCATTGTATCAGCTGTGCCTCGGGAACCGACGCCTTGTATCTACCTCTTCTGGCGCTCGATATCGGCGCCGGCGACGAGGTGATCACCGTTCCGTTCACCTTTATCGCCACCGCCGAGATCATTCGACTCGTCGGTGCCACGCCGGTATTTATCGATATCGAAGCCGACAGCTACAACATGGACCCGGCGCTCCTCGAAGCGGCGATCACACCGCGCACCAAGGCCATCATTCCGGTCAGCTTATTCGGCCAGGTTCCGGATATGACCGCTATTAACGCCATTGCAAAACGGCACAATATCCCGGTGCTCGAAGATGGTGCTCAGAGCTTTGGCGCCGAGCACGACGGCTTGGCGAGCAACGGGCTTTCGGCCATAGGCTGCACCAGCTTTTTCCCCTCCAAACCCTTGGGCTGCTACGGCGACGGCGGCGCGGTGTTTTGCCAAGACGACGAGCTGGCGCAGATCATGCGCGAGCTGCGAGCACACGGCCAAACCCGCCGTTATGTGCACAGCCGCATCGGCATGAACGCCCGTATGGACACGCTGCAAGCCGCGGTAATCCTGGGTAAACTTGAGCATTTCGACGACGAAGTGGCGGCTCGCCGCCGTTTGGGCGCACGCTATTCCGAAAGCCTCAGCGATTGCGTCACGGTGCCGAAAGTCTCACCAGGCAACACCCATATTTACGCTCAATACTCGATTCAGGTCGATGACCGAGAAGCCTTGCGAGAGGCCTTGCAAGCCGAGGGAATCCCCACCGCCGTGCATTATCCTCGCCCCTTGCACTTACAAGAAGCCTTCGCCGATTTGGGCGGGAAAATGGGCGACTTTCCGGTGTCTGAAAAAACAAGCCAGCATATTGTCAGCCTGCCGATGAGCCCCTTTTTGACGCAGACAGATCAGGATCAAGTGATCGCCGCCGTGCGCCGAGCGCTGAAAGCTTAAGCCGTGCACGTTCTGATGCTCACCCAGTACTACGCTCCCGAGATCGGCGCGGCGCAGACCCGACTGCGCGCCACCGCGGGCATCTTACGCGACGAGGGGCATGAGGTCACGGTGCTCACCGCCATGCCCAACCACCTTCGAGAGACGGTTATGCCAGGCTACGAAGGCAAAACTTTTATCGAAGAACAGATCGACGGAATCCGGGTGCTGCGAACCTGGGTTTTTGCCTCAACCGGGCGCGGCTTTAAACGCCTCGCAAACTATTTCAGCTTCGTCATCTCAAGCCTGTTGGCGGCAGCCAAAGTTCCCAAAGTGGACCTGGTGTTTTTTGAGTCACCGCCGCTCTTTCTGGGGCTCACCGCCGTGGCTTTGGCGCGCAAAAACAAGGCGCGCCTGGTGATGAATATTTCGGATTTATGGCCGGCTTCGGTGCGCGCCGTTGCGCCCGACTCGGTCTTTGCCAAGGCGCCGCTCTACCCCAGCGCCGAGGCGCTTGAAAACTGGCTCTATAAACGCTCGGATCTTATCACAGCGGTGACTCCGGGCATTAAAGAAGCCTTGCTCGGCGACAAAGGTCTACCCGAGGAAAAGGTAGCCTTTCTTC
>JAPKCE010000534.1 GCA_028823075.1 Myxococcota bacterium | reverse complement strand
ATGCTGGTGCGTGGTTAGGGGTTCGCTCGGACGGCCGAGCAAGCCATTTTTAGCCATGGCGACGCTGGTCTAATGCGACGGGTTCTGGTGTCCCAAATGCTGGCGACCTATGCAATTTCGGCGTAACAAGCCCAGGCACAGAATTTCTCGTTGGCTTTTGTTGCGGAGTGAAGACCTCATGAATCGCTTGGTCACACTAGTTTTGGCGGCTTCCTGCGCTGCTTGTCCGGATGCCGATATCCCGTCGCCCGATGCAGGGCCTAACCCGACCGATAGCGGATCTCATATTTCGGCGGATGTTGGAATTGCGCCCGTCGACGCCGGGGTTCAAACTGGCGACGCCTCTGTGCCCGTCGTTGATGCGGGGCCTCCAGCGGTCGATGTCAGCGACCTCCTTGAATGCTCAAGCGCGATGCAATGTCGTCTGGTTCCCAACCAATGCTGCGCCCCCTGCGGCTCGCCCGAAGCCGAGCAGTTGGTGGCAGTGAACGGCGAGCGAGCAAGCCAGGCGCGAGAACGCTATTGCGAGGGGCAAAATAGCAACGACTGCCCGCGCTGCCCCGAGGGCCCGCCGCGCCAGACACTGCGCGCCACCTGCTTGGAAAACAGCTGCACCATGGTCGATCTTGAGCTTGCGAGTTTTACCACCTGCTCTGCCGATAGCGACTGCACCCTAACCTTGAGTATGTGCTGCGACAGTTGCGTTCCGCATGGGGCCGATGATCTCATCGCCGTACGCCAAGACCAATTACAAAATGTGCGTGACGCGTATTGCGGCGATGAGCCGCCAATGTGCCCAGCCTGTTCGGGCGCGATCATACCCGGTTTGAGTGCCAAATGCGTGGCAGGATCCTGCTTCGTCCAGGAACGTTAAGCGCTCGAACACGCTTTTTATTGTTTGCTGGGCTGCGAGTCTCGGCGAGTCCAAAGTTCGGCGATTTTATGGGCGCCCGCGAGACTCGGATGGTCGTCGTCGTAATACAGTGCGACCTGGCTCTCCATTAGAGCACAATCGCTTGCACACAAGGCCTTCGCTGGGTCGATGAGCAGTAGGTTCGGGTGTTTTCCCAACGCCGAAAAGGCACGTTGTGCGGCGCCGTCTCGGGCTCGGATGGTCGCCGACGGGTTGGCTAGGTGCTGCGGCTTTTCGCCGCGCAACAAGAGTTTAATCGCGGCCTTGGGTACATCCCAACCGGCTTCGGGGATCGGCAGAATGACAACCACTTGTTTGCCGGCTTTGAGCAGCCGAAGAACCGCCTGTTTATACAATTCGGCGGCGCTCACACCATTGCTGCCGCGCATCGGATAAGGTTTGCCCAGCTCGCGCCCGCCCAAACCGTTGTCGAAACGCGCCCCGTGCAAGTATAAGGACCAGCGTGCCGCCAAGATGATCAAGGGCGGTGATTCCGGGCTCTCTAGCCAACTAAAGAGATGCTCGTTAAAGGCCGGGCAAGCGCCGCTACGGTCGGCCTGGGCTCGCAAGCCGGGAACCGGTGGGCAGGAGCTTCCGGTGAGCTGGGCTAAGTCAAAGCCAAGAGTTGCTGCTCGGCTTTGAAGACCAGGAGCCAAAGCGTCGGCATGCGAATCACCAAGCAACAGAGCTCTTTCGGGGAGCGCTGTGCGACCCAGGCCTCGCAGTCCGCATTGTTGCCAGTTCGGCAGCGGCTTTGTCGTCAGTTTCTTAGCGTCTAAATGGCAGTCTTTACGCAGGGGGTTGCGCGTCATCGCTTGGCTGCGCAATGCCTCAGCTTCGTGCCCTAAACGGCCAGGGAAACCATCGGATTTTTGCGCCGCGACGCCTACAACAGCGAGCAGCAATGCGCAGAGCCCTGATCCTGTATAAAGCTTGCGCAGGGGCACTTGGTTTGCGCTACGAAATGGAGCTTCGATGAAGCGCCACGAAAGGTAGGCGAGGCCTAAACTGAGCAGCAATAAAGCGATTAAGAACATGGCCGGCGGCTCGCCAATGGCACGATGGCGGGCGAAAGCGAGCAGCGGTTGGTGCCAAAGGTAGGCGCTGTAGCTCACCAGTCCAAGCCCCACCAAGTAGCGATGACTAAGAAGTGCAAAACCGGGCTGTCCCGGGCGACTAGCCCAGCAAAGCAAGGCGGTGCTCAGAGTCGGCAGTAGAGCTGCTGTGCCCGGCCAGGCGGT
>JAPKCE010000533.1 GCA_028823075.1 Myxococcota bacterium | reverse complement strand
GGCTTGCAGTAAGCTCACGTTTTGGGCGTTGCGAAATTCTGGGCGGTTGAGGGTAAGCCGTGCCACCCCTTCGCTCGATTCGTAGAGGACAGTTTCAGCCATGATGCATTCCTGACAGGCGAGTTAGGCTGAGTTCAGCCTCGCTCATAATAGAGGTGATAAGCGCCGCGGCGCCGGGGAGTTCATCGATCAGGCCGGTAACTTGACCGGTGGGTAAAATGCCCGCGTCGATGCGTGCTTTAACCATCGTCTGCTCGGTGAGCATGGGCGCATTGGCAGCCGAGACAGCTTGCGCCAAGCTAATACCCTGAGCTTTGCGCATGGCCAGCCCCGCACTTAATAGGCGAAAGAAACCCAGTCCGGTGAGGCGCTTAAAAGCCAGCCCACTGCGCAGCGCGAGAAGCAGTCTGCTCAACCCGCCGGAAGCCTCTAAAGCATCGACAAAGTCCGTTCGAATGACCCTTTGGGGATGGCCATCAATACGCCGGCTGACCAGGGTGTCGGTAAGCGTTGCTGCTAGGTAACGCGCCTTGATTTCTGCCGGGACCGGGCTTTCTTGGGTGAGTAAAAACCGAGTCCCCATAGCGATCCCCGCGGCACCGTAGCTAAGCGCCGCCACCAGCCCGCGACCACAACGAAACCCACCGGCAGCGAGCACCGGAATGTCGAGAGCGTCGATGACATCGGGAAGCAGTAAACTAGTAGGCACCGGACCGGTATGCCCGCCGCCCTCATGACCTTGAGCGATGACCGCATCGACACCCCATTCGGCGACTTTTTCGGCATGCCGGCGCTTGCCAACGGTCGGCATCACCAAAACACCCTCGCCCTTCAATCGTTTGATCAGCTCTTGGTTTGGCGCCGCCGCAAAACTCGCTAAACGCACCTGGTTGTCGATGAGCAGCTGCACCCGTTCGGCAGCGTCGGGGGCATCGGCGCGAAGGTTGACTCCAAAAGGGTTTTTACTGCTCGCTTTGACAGCCGCTATGCTGGCGCCGAGTTCATCTAGGCTCAAGGTTGCGCCGGCCAAAATGCCAAAGCCGCCCGCATTGCAAACGGCGCTGACCAAGGGCGGCGTTGCCACCCAACCCATGCCCGTCGAGACGATGGGAAAGCGGCAGCCAACCAGTTCACAAAAGGCGCTTTTTATCGGCATTATAACGGCACCTCGCGGTAGCGTAGGCCTTGGGGATCAAGGCTTTCAATCAGCTCCATCTCTTGCTCGGTCGGTAGACGGCTGGTCGGTTTACCCTCGAGGTCTAAGGAGAAGGCGCAGGCCGCTTGGAGTTCCTCGACGAGCACATCGGGATGGAGACTCATCACCTCGAGTCGCCCCTGCGAATCAAAGCCAAATACAGCTAAATTACTGACCACTCGATGCAGGTCGTGATGTTCAGAAACCTCAGCGCCAAGTTCGCTGGCCCGGTCGTTGCCGACGCCGCAAACGAAGTCGACCCGGTCGCAAAAGACCCGCGCACTTTGCTGCGGGATCCAATAAGAGCAGCGGTTGTATAAACTGTTTCCAGGGGCGCCACGTGCCCCGATCAGCATCGCCTTTGGCTTGTCGTGATCACCGATACAGCTGATATTTTGGTTGCCGAAAGCATCGAGCTGGCTGGCGCCCATCATGACATGACGTTTGCTGGACCAAAGCAGGTGGAAAACTTCCTGGTAGGGCAGATCGGCTTCGGCCAAGCCCTCGGGCGTGACCAGGGTTGAGACGCCGTCGCTCATCATCAGTTGGGGCGAATGGGTTAGCCGCGCTAGCTTGCCGCCTATCGATGGGATGAGGCCCATGGGGCTGATGAGAATTTCGGCCTGAGTAGCAAAAGCATCACTGACGGCAGCCACACAGATATCGGCTCGGCGCATGCTCATGAGCCGGCCCCCCCAAAAGCAGCTTCGAAGCGCGCCCAGGCCTGTTCATCTTTGGCGCCCGCAGCGTAGAGTTTTTGCAATCCCTCGTCGCGTCCGTAATCGGGCAAGCATTCGGTGAAAGCTGCACCGCCTGGCGACTCGATAACCGCGTGGGTGTGAAGGCGCGCGATCGATGCAGATTTATGGTCTGTTTCGTCGAATAAATTCGCGGTTTCGACCACCCGTTCGCAGCTCATATAGCAACGGCTCGCAGCTTGGGCGAAGAGCTTGTCGAAA
>JAPKCE010000532.1 GCA_028823075.1 Myxococcota bacterium | reverse complement strand
CCCGGCACCGCCGGTCTGCGAGCCGCCGAAATCAAGATGGCCGCCGAGCTTGAAATTAACAGCCTAACTTATCTTAGCGTTGAAGGGCTCGACAAGGCTTGGGGCGGGCCGCGCTGTGCTGCTTGTTTCGACGGAAAATACCCGGCTGAGATTAGCGATAAAGACCGCCAATCTATCGCCGATGATCGGCGCAAGGCGGCCGATCGCGAGACGAGCGCCACGCGCTTTTAAAGTAGGCGCTAGACCCAACCTCTAATTTGCTCTTTATGCCAAGGTCTTGAATACGAAATTGGGGAGTGTTAGCGGCTTGCCAGGACGCAGCCCCGCGATTGAACACCCTAAATCGCCGCGACAGCCCTCTTTAATGGCTAAACAGAAGGATCAACGATGCTATTTACCCTGTCACTTCTAATTTTTAGCGCTCCATTTGAAGCGCCTTGCAAGCCGACCCATCAGGCTGATGCCGGCGAGCTGCAATACCTGGCCTGTGCCGGCGGCTTACTCTTCACTTATAAAAAGGGTGATGAGGGGCCTGTTGAGCTGCGACGCGAACAGCTCGACGGCGAGATTATCGGTTTTCACAACGGTAAGGGCCGACTTTGGGTGGAGATCGCTAAGAGCCACGCTATTCCGCTCGGCGCTCTCGAAACGGGCAAAACATCGGTGCTCCAATTACGGGCACCGGCGGTTCTGGCTACCGCGCCTCGGGCGGCAGAACAGCTAAAAAACAATCCGCTGACGGCGACTCCTGACCCGCCCGCGACAGCAGCCACCCCGGGTCTAGAAGGCCGCGTGGTCGGGCGCCTGCCGGGGCGCGTTGTGATCGATCTGGGCACTAAAAATGGCATCAAACGCGGCGATAGCATGGAAGTCTTTCGGCGCGACGAGGTGACGCTCGCCGAGGACGCCGGCAGCATAACGCAAGAAACAACGCTGGTCGTCGCGCAAGTCCTGGCGAGCAGCCCGGAGCGAGCGATCCTGCAGCTCGGCCGCAACGAATGGGTGGAAATGGGCGTTTTTGCCCGACCGAGCAATAAAAAGATCAGCGCATCCGCCTTGCTTCCGCCGCGCGTCGGGGACATCGGAGTGGTCGGCTTCACCGTACGCCCCTTTTTCGCCCTAGGTAATCTCGGTGGCGGCGTGCTCAGCGAAGTCTATTCCCGCTGGCGCGGCAAAGATCATTGGTTCGCCGAGGCGCAACTGGCGCCGGCAGCCTTTGGTGTCGGTAACCCGGGCGCCTTCGCGACCACCGCTATGAAAGCCGTTGGTGGCTACGACGGGCCCGTCCTGGCGGTGGGAATAGGTATCGGACTGCCTGTTTTTAGTTGGGATGACGCGCAAGTCGGCGACGGCTTGCTGCTGATCCCACAATACGCCCGCTTAGGTTCTGCCGACGGCGCTCACCTTGCTTTTGAGCCGGTGTTTTCGCTCGGTGCTAACTCCATCGATTTCTTTGGCTTTACCGGCCGCCTTCAAGTGCCTGTAGGCGGCCGTAGTTGGCTAATCGCCACCGGTTCCGGGGCGCCAATGTATGGTTATGGCGAGATTGGCGTGCGCCATTTAATACGCGGTAACGGCACCCAGGACTCGCTAATCGTTACGGTCACGACAGGCGGCGGCGCCGTGTTCGGCATCGTGCGACGCAACGAGAGGCTAGAGAGTTTTGGGATCGGTGGCCCCATGGTTGGGTTTGGCATGGAATGGCGTAACTAATCGCTTAACCTTGAGGCAGTTCCAACTGAGCAAGCGCCGCCTGCGCCCGCCCGGACGCTTGCCGCGCCTCGACCGGATAACCGTCGACCAAGGTCGACCAGGCGCGGTTCAAGTTGCGCTCAGCGGCGCTAACGGCCGAGATAAACTGCGCATAGGGCAACATGCCATGCTCGGCCACCAACGCATCCTTGCAGTCCACTAAACCCTGGATGCAACCATCGCGAAGCGCATCGATTTGGTCGCAGATGATTTGACGATTAGGCGGCTCAACGGCCAGGCCTTCATGCACCTCTGCGGCGCCCGCTTTGAGCTCGGCGAGCAGCAGAACGGGATCGCCCGCTTCCCCTTGGGCCTTCGCATCTATCTTCGCCCTAATGGCGCGACGCATGAGCACCGACGCGGCAATAATCAGCGCAAGGCCGATAAAGAAAAGCAGCCCGGATTG
>JAPKCE010000531.1 GCA_028823075.1 Myxococcota bacterium | reverse complement strand
TCAAAGGTTTGCCGAGTTCACCCCCAGTTCGCTTAAAAACCTGTACCGCCATGCGCCGCAGTTCAGGGCGTTTGGCAACCAGCGCCCAGCCCACATCTTTACTGCGGATCTCGGCGCTCGAAAGCACTTCACGAATCAGGCGCTGTTGCTCGGCCGGACTCGAGACTTTACCGGACTTAAGCTGCGACAAGGGTGTCGTCACCTCGGATTTTTTACTGCTGAAGATGGCCATTAATCGGGCTCCTAGGTGCCGTATGCTAATGGTGAGCGAAGCAATTGGCGATAGCTGGTGGGTCGCTTTTTTTGCCTTCGGCTTGGAAACGCACGCGATGGCCAAAGAGCTTACAAAGATCATCACGTCACAGACACTGGACAGATACAGAGCGACGCGCTTGTGTGGCGATGAACTTGGGAGCCACTACACATGGACGCTGAAACGATGATCGCCGGCTCACGGCAGCATTCAATTTTCACCTGGAGCGCCGGTGCTCAAGTGCAGCCGCTGGCTCTAGAAAGCGCCAAAGGCAGTTGGTTGCACTTGGCCGACGGGCGCAAGCTGCTCGATTTTAACAGCCAGTCCATGAATGCCAATCTGGGACATGGACACCAAAAAATTGTCGCAGCGCTTAAAGCACAGCTCGACGAGATGCCCCATGCGGCACCTGCCTTCGCAACCAGAATACGAGCGGAAGTTTCGGCTGCTTTGGTCGAAACCCTGCCCGACAGCATGGACAAAGTTCTGTTCTGTCTCAGCGGCGCCGAGGCGAATGAAAACGCCTTTCGCGCTGCGCGCCTGGTCACAGGGCGCCAGAAGGTTCTTAGTTTTTACCGCAGCTATCATGGCGCCACTGCCGGAGCCATCGCCGCAACGGGCGACCCGCGGCGCATCGCTAACGAGCCGGGGCCACCGGGCTTCATTCATCTTCTCGGCTTGCAGCCCTACAGCTTTTCTTTTGGCGAAGGCGCCGCGCGAGGCGACGCTCACCTGCACTATTTAGAGGAATGTATTCGCGGCGAAGGCTCGGGTTCTATCGCTGCTTTAATCATCGAACCCGTGACCGGTGCTAATGGCGTCATCGCACCCCCACCCGGTTATTTAGCGCGGCTTAAGCGCCTCCTTGAAAAGTACGGTATTTTGATGATCTGCGATGAGGTGCTCACCGGCTTTGGACGTACAGGCCCGTTTTGGGCTTGTCAGCGAGACCAGTTTTCTCCCGACCTGCTCACGATGGCGAAGGGCATGACCTGCGGTTATGCACCCGGCGGGGCCGTGGCTTTTCACAAAAGCATCAGCCAATACTTTGAAGACAAAGTGTTTGTTGGTGGGCTCACGTGCAACAGTCACCCGATGGTTCTGGCGGCGGTTCAGGCGGTTCTAAAGACCATCGAAGACGAGCAGATTCTCAACAACGTCGCTGTGAGAGCGGAAGAGTTAGCTATCGGCCTAAACGATCTGGCAGCGCGCCATGCCTGCGTCTCAGCGGCGCGCTCAGTCGGTCTTATGGGCATGCTCGACCTCTGTGACGCGGAAGGGCAATTACTGGCCAACTTGGACGGTAACCCAGCCGCCATGAAATACCTCAAAGCCGACCTACTCGACGAGGGGGTTTATGCCTTTCAACGCTGGTCCCACCTAAGCGCTTTTCCACCGCTAAACATCAACGCCGATGAGTTAGCCTTTGGCTTGCGCGGCTTTGACAGAGCATTGAGCAAGCTCGACCAGCGGCTGGGGCTGTAAGCTGACAGCAACACCAGTCGACTCGATTAGATACGTCCACTCAAGCCAAAATTCGCCGATAAAACACCACCCGACGAGCGCCAATCGCCGATGGGGTCGAGTGTTCCAAGCGCCTTGTTTACGGTCTGCGGAACAAGTTGGTTCCATTGCATCGCTAACCCAAAATCAAGCGGCTTGGCGAAAAGCGAAAAGGGGTCTTGAACATGCCAAACTAGGCTGGCGCCGAGTTGTAAACGGTCGTTATCAACCAAGTTGGTATGATGCAGCTGCACGGGTATGGGGCTGGGTAAATAGTTCATGCCGAAATCGCTATTCCAGGCCTTAGACCAGCGATAACTTGCGCCAATTCCAAAACTTATAACATCTTGAAACCCGGGCGACTGCCTCGGTTGTAAGTCCCGATCAGGAGCATCCAGCGCGG
>JAPKCE010000530.1 GCA_028823075.1 Myxococcota bacterium | reverse complement strand
ACGTATTCGCTGACGCATTTCCAATCACGGTGCAGTTTACCTGATCGAAACAACTTAAACCCTGCGGCCGCTTTGGTCTCTTCGGCAAAGGGGTCGACCTGGCGAACCCAGACCTGATAACCACGTTTTTCATGCCCCCAGCTCACCTTTTGCACGCCTAAAGACTCGCCACTTTGCTCTTGAGCGTAGGTAAAAGAGGCGCGCGACACGCTACGGTCTTCAGGGTAAGTGCGTACCACCTTTTTGGCTTTACCAAAGCGATACTGCAGCCAACCTCGGCGCCTCTCAAGCACTTCACTGGCACAGACCGAGACAATCTGAGAACCTCGTACTTTGCACGAAAATAGGATCTGCTCGTCGTCGGCGCAGTGGGTGGCGTGGTCGAGTTGTGGGCGCGGTTGACGGGCCTTGGGAACCTTGTCGGGATCGCTCCTTCTGGCCCGACGGTCGGCCTCGACACGGTCGGCTTCGACACGCGCCTCGGCCTCCTCATCAGCGCGGCGTTCCTCGATACTAGCTCGGGCTGCTAAGCGCACCTCTTCTTCGGCGCGCTGATCCGACTCGCGCTGCGCCGCGGCGCGCGCCTCTTCAGCGTCTCGGCGAGCTTGAGCTTCTGCGTTTCGGCGGTTCGACAGTGCCTTGCGCTTGGCGCGCTTCGCCGGTCGAGCAGCGCGCTTCGCCGGTCGAGCAGTGCGCTTCGCCGGTTGCGCAGCGGGCTTCGCCGGTCGAGCGGCCTGCCCCGCACCTTCTATTTTGCTACGAAAGCCGCGGCCATCGACGCGCTCAACTTTTTGCACCCGCAAGCTGACCTGCTGCAGTTGTTTCCCCTGAGCATCGAGAAGCCGAAGGTCGACGTCGACAAAGGCGGTGATCTCTACCTCATCAGCCAGAGGGGTCTGTTCAAGCCCGTGGGCCTTGAGCAAAACCCGCAACTGAACAGCGCCCTTGCTTTGACGTTGAACGTTCAGCGCGCCAGCTCGCACCAGGTCGCGCTCGAGCAGGTTAGCGAGCAGCGCAGCACCGGGCTTGGCACCCTTTTGTAAGGCCAGCGAAACAGATCGCCCGTTGATCTGGTCGGCCAGGGCCATCGCGCCGCGGCTAGAAGCCTCGTCGAGGGCCTGTGCCAGCATCAACTGGTCGCGTCGGCTGCCCGAATCGAGCCCGATTACACCCTGGCGTTGCTCGGGACCGTCGCTGGCACAACCAGCGATAAGAATGACAAGAAAAGCTGCGCGCATGATGCCTCCGACGGCAGGCCGATAACCACAGTTACGCCTAGGCTCAAGGGCCGCCGAGATCTTCGGCTAAGGTCTCGAAAAGTTCGAGGTAACTAAAACCGCTAAAGCGCTGCGGTGCAGCGTCTCCCATCATGCCCACCTCATCGAGATGATCGGCCGGTACGCAGCCCATAAACAGACCCCACTTGGCACTGGAAACCGCCACCAAACCATCATTTGGGCCCTGGGCTCGACTCACCGAAGGCTGGATCAGTGCAAACAAGATATCAACCACATCGCGACCGCTCGGATTGGCATGCACGCCGTCATTACAGGCATCTTCAGCCCGGTCAGGATCAAAGCGACTGCCTACGCTGCGGCCTGCCCATGAGCGATACACCACATCCGGATGATCGGGAGTCTGGTCATTAAAAGCGACCATGTACTCTCGCGACATTTCTTCCATCTGTTGCTCCAGGTCAGCCTCGGCGTCGGCGCGGCCAACAAGCCCCGAATAGATTTGTAAAAGCGCTTGAGTTAACAGGCCGCGCCCAACCAGAGGGGTGGCCAAAAAAGCATCGGCCGCGGCGCTACCGCGATGCGGAGTCGCTAAAGTTGTCAGGCTATGGATAATCTTGTTGTCGCCTTGACGCGAGGCGATCATGCGAGCGTCGATGCCTCCTTGGGAATGTCCAACAAGATGGACCCCGTCCGAGCCGGCGATACGATTAATGCAGATCAACTGCGCTTCGAGTTCGGTACTGCGCGTCTCGCTGCCATCGATCGGTGCCACCTGGGTTAAATACACCTCGTAACCAAGCCCGCGCAGATGACTGGGGGCGTCGCTAAAATATTCTAGCGGTCCAAGCTCACGAAAGCCGGCCATGCCATGATGTAAAACGATCGGGCGGTTGAGTCGGCGGCGGCCAAACCCTGGGTTCGCCATCATCT
>JAPKCE010000529.1 GCA_028823075.1 Myxococcota bacterium | reverse complement strand
ACCGGACGGTCGATGCTGGTCTGCACCGCCGACCAAACCTCGCCCATACCGCCCGCCCCGATGCGGTGTTTCAGCTGAAATGGACCGAGTTCAATAGACTGCAAATGGGATCTTTCAAATAAGCTCTGCGAAGACATACGACGCGCCTGTGGGTCTTGGCTAGAGGCATGCCGGCGACTGGTCTGTCGTGCGGCTCAATTCGTCGCCTTCGTAAGGTTCATTCCTGCCGGAAATGCGTAGCTAACAAAGGTATCAAAGGCGTAAACCATGGCTGTAAAGCGAAGCGATGGGTCGCTGCTCTCGATACGATGAGCACCATCGCCGAGGCGCAAGGTGAAGCGCATCCAGGACGAGTCTCCTATGAGGCTTGGTGGCTCCACTAAATAGGGTTCGGTGCTCGGATCCCCCATGGCGATGAGATCCACCGCGACACCATCGAGTAACAGTTCAGCGCTCGCTGGAGCGGCGATGGTGACGTAATCGCGCGCATAAGTCGGCGGGATGGTGAATAGATACTCGGCGCGCAGTTGATCGACGGGCGGCACGATGGAGAAGCTCGGGTCGCCAGCGGCGTCATTCACCGTAAGCCCTGTTGCCTCCTGGCCAGCTAACAATTGACCGATGAGGATAGGACGGTCGGCCTGCAACAAGAAATCGGCGCGCAAGCCAACTCCGCAAACCTCAAGCGGCTGCAGGTGAATGCGTCCGAGATCGTCGCGCAGCGAGCGGCAATCGGTCGCGCCTAAGGAGGCGGGGCCCGACCAACCCAGGTCAATGCCCTCAGGTTCATCGATGGTGACTTTGCTGCCGTTCGGCCCGGCAAGTAAGCGATAATAGGTACGCTCATCCGGATGGTCGGGGTTACGAAGAATCGGACGGGCGACGACAAAAGAGCGCCCCCAGGTATTGAGCGGTGGAATCATCTCTTCTAAATGGTCAGGTGCGGTCATGGAGCTTGGAACCTGCATCGCTTCGTGCCCTGCGTAGACCAAGATCCCGCCCCCCTCGCTGCGCAGGCGAGTGCCGCTCAAATCGGCAATGTTGTTACTAATTCTCGTGCGTAAAGTTAGGCTTTGGTAAGCGTTGATGACGACGCTAGCGCGACCCTCCTCATCGAAAATCACGTCGCCTCCGGAATCTACGCTAAGCTCTGCGCTTTGGCGTAGCGAGGGCGGTAGTTCGATCTGCACCCTGGTTCCGTCGTTGACCGCTACCACCGAAAAGAAACCGTGGCGGTTAGCAAAGTGAGGCTGCGACAAAATGACATAGTCGCGCCCAGCGGCTTGATCGGGCAGCAGCAGGCTGGCGTCGTTGCTGTAATTAAAGTTGCAGCAGAGCGGGTTGAACTGAAAGGCGCTGACCGGCACCGAACTCACGACCCTAAAGCCAGCGGGCTCAAGCCCCACCGTTGCGCGGCGCTCCGAGTGCAACAAGAACACACCGCTGGCATCAGGCGGCACGTCGACCTGCTGCACCGCACCGCGGAGACGGCCGCTGCTGCTGCCATCGGCCAAAAGAACCTCGGAACGTACCTCGGTACGAACTTGCCCACCCAGAGCAGGTACCCAGCCCTGCAATTCGCGTCTCGAGATGGCACGGGCCGGCACCTCACCGACACGCTGCCGGCTCGAATACCCCAGCTCGACTCGCCATCCCGCAGGATGTTCATCACTCAACTCTTGAAAATTGGCAGGGTCCAAAAGCGCCGCGAGATAACGCCTCGGCCGCTCATCCGTGGCCGGCAAGATGAGGCGTCGCGCCGCGGCTTCGCTAAGCAAGCCAGCGATACGTCCTTCGGTGATCTGCGTACGGCCGGCATTGAGTCTTCCGGCTATCAGAGCGTCTTGGAGGTCCAGGCGTTGATCGCCCCAAGCAATTGATAAAACCCCGGGGCTTTCACTGATAAAGCAGGGGCCTGTGAGACGTTCGCCGGCTATGGAGCAAGTGTCTCGAAGGGTTAGGCGAAGGTCGCCCAAAGCGCCGCCGGGCGCATCGGCTCGCAGCATACAGCGCCCATCGTCTTCTGGGCAATCGAGACCGAAGATGGCACCGCTAGCGTATTCCCCGCGCAGGTCAGCTGGCTCAAAAGTAAGCGCCACGCCGATGCGACCCGCTGCAGCGAGATCGTTGAGTTCACGATTATTGGCGCCCGAACAGTTACCATCATCAC
>JAPKCE010000528.1 GCA_028823075.1 Myxococcota bacterium | reverse complement strand
TGTATGGCATGGAGGTCACGCAGTTCACTTATTTTCAGCAGGTCGGTGGTCTCGAATGCCGACCTGTTACCGGCGAGATTACTTATGGACTTGAGCGGCTGGCGATGTATTTACAGAGCGTCGAAAGCATTTTTGATCTTGTCTGGACGGACGGCCCTCTTGGCCGCATTACCTACCGTGACGTCTACCACCAAAACGAGGTTGAACAATCGAAGTACAACTTTGAACAGGCTGACGTCGACTCTCTGTTTCACGCATTCGACCATGCCGAGCATGAGGCCGAGAGGCTGATTGGGTTGAACCTGGCGTTACCGGCGTATGAACAAATGCTGACCGCATCGCACACCTTCAATCTACTGGACGCCCGCCAAGCCATTTCCGTGACTGAACGACAACGATATATTTTGCGGGTTCGGGCGCTATCACGCGCAATCTGTGAGGCCTATTTCGCCAGTCGCGAAGCGCTCGGCTTCCCTATGGTTGATTCTGCTGCAAAGGGTGCGTCGTCGAAATGAGTAAGACCGCGAATTTTCTCGTTGAGATCGGCACTGAAGAGCTTCCACCGAAAGCCTTGCGATCGCTCATGGAGGCCTTTGGCGAAAAGCTGACCGGCGGCGTTGATGCTGCTCTCTTGTCGCATGGTGAGGTCAAGACTTTCGCGAGCCCACGACGTTTGACGGTTTTCATCGCCGACCTAGCCGAGAGGCAAGACGACCGAAAGGTCGAGCAAAAGGGTCCACCCGTAAACATTGCATTCGATGACGCCGGCAAACCGACGCCAGCGGCAGAGGCGTTTGCCAAGAAATGCGGCACCACCGTAGATGCGCTTGGACGGAGCAAAACAGACAAAGGCGAGTGGCTCGCTTTAGAGAGCCTTACGAAGGGCAAGACAGTAGCTGACCTTTTACCAGACCTGATCGAAAAATCGCTGAGCACCCTGCCAATACCACGCCGCATGCGCTGGGGTGCGGGTGAGGCGGAGTTTGTTCGGCCGGTGCACTGGATCGTAATGCTGCATGGCAGTAAGACCATCGAGGCTTCTATCATGGGCATCGACGCCGGTAACGAGACATGGGGGCACCGCTTTCATTCGTCCGGCCCGATCACGATCAACTCGCCCGACACTTACCTCGATACGCTCGAACATGATGGCTATGTCATCGCCGACTTCGAGCGTCGGCGCGAGATGGTTCGCACCGGCGTCGACAAAGTGGCATCGGCAGCCGGTGGCGCCGTTGTTGACGGTAACGCACTCTACGACGAGGTTGCGGCATTGGTTGAGTGGCCGGTACCAGTATTGGGTAGCTTCGACGAGGTGTTTCTTGAGTTACCCCACGAAGCCATAATTGCAACATTAACCGAACATCAGCGTTATTTCCCCATCACAGACCAGGCTGGCCGCCTATTGGCCAAGTTCATCACCGTCGCGAACCTTACGAGCAAGGATCCGGAGCAGGTAAGAGATGGTAACGAACGCGTGATTCGACCGCGCCTCGCGGACGCTGCGTTCTTCTGGAACAACGACAAGCAAAGGACTCTTTACAGCCGCGAGGCAGACCTACGTGAGGTTGTTTACCAACATGGGCTTGGTAGCTTATTCGATAAGAGTCAGCGCGTTGCCGTTATCGCCGAGTCTCTAGCGGCGGCGCTGAAACACGACCATACAAACGTCAGCCGAGCCGCTTTGCTTGCGAAGTGCGACCTACTTACCGGAATGGTCGGCGAATTTCCGGCATTGCAGGGAACAATGGGTCGCTACTACGCCATAGTTGACGGGGAGACGGAAGAGGTTGCTACGATGATCGGCGAACACTATCGACCGCGCTTTGCGGGCGACGATCTGCCACGAACCATGGACGGTCAGCTGCTCGCCATTGCCGACAAACTCGACACACTTGCGGGCATATTCTCGACCGGCAAGAAGCCGAGCGGCAATCGAGATCCGTTCGGGCTTCGTCGCGCTGCGCTTGGTGTAGTCCGGCTCCTTATTGAGTGTGGCATCGATGTCGACCTTAAGGCGTTGATCCGGATAGCGATAGACACCCAACCGAAGGGTCAACTCGATAGCGAAGAGCTTGCAAACGACCTCTATGCGTTTGTTACAGACCGCCTACGCCGCTACTTTCTTGATCGCGACGTCGGCCTTGCTACCGAGACCTTTGACGCCGTTATGG
>JAPKCE010000527.1 GCA_028823075.1 Myxococcota bacterium | reverse complement strand
TGCACCGGGAAAGGCGGGCAGCAGCGCCGGGTGTAAGTTGACCAGTGGCCCCTCGAAGCGGGCCAGAAAGTAGGGCGTTAAAATACGCATAAAGCCAGCGAGCACCAAGGCGTCGGGCGAGAATTCGGCGACGGCTATTAGCAACTCGGCTTCAAAGGCAGCTCGCGTATCGAAGGCGCGATGGTCAACGATAGCAGCGGGCAGTTGGAAATTGGCCGCATGCTGTAAAGCGCCGCAGTTCGGTCGGTTGACGACGAGGCCGACGATCTGAGCGCCGTTCAGCCTGCCTTCTTTTTCAGCTTGCAGCAGAGCCGCTAAATTACTGCCTTGCCCTGAGGCCAGGGCGACGAATTTCACGGGTGCATTCGGCGAATTGACACGCCAGGCTCTTGGGTGACGCAACCGACGATGCTGCCTCCGGCTCGCTTCGCAACCGCCTCTGCTTGTTCAGGAGCTACGACAAGAACCATGCCGAGACCCATGTTGAAGGTGCGCATCAACTCAGCATCGGCGACCCGACCCAAACTACGAATCCAGCGATAAACCGCCGGCTCTTGCCAGTTCTCGGGCCATAACTCGACGCCCAGGCCGTCGGGCAGGATGCGCGGTAAGTTTTCGGTGAGCCCGCCGCCGGTGATATGGGCGGCTGCTTGAAAGAGGTCCTCGCCGGCCAGGGTATGCAGCAGACGGCTGTAGATGGCCGTGGGTTCGAGCAGCATGTCGACGACCTGTCGGCCCTCAAAGACTTTTTGCTTCTCGTCAGCCTCGTCGAACAAGCGTCGCGCCAAGGAGTAGCCGTTGCTATGCAAACCGGTACTCGGCAGGCCGACAAGCAGAGCATCGCTGGTTACGAGAGCGGGGCCGCGCAAAGATTTGCGCTCGATAATTCCCACGGAGAACCCGGCTAGGTCGTAATCGCCTGCTTGGTAAAACCCCGGAAGCTCAGCTGTTTCACCGCCGACCAATGCACAGCCTGCCAGCGAGCAGGCGTCGGCTATTCCGCGCACGACTTTGGCGGCGACATCGACTTCCAGGTTTCCGGTGGCGAAGTAATCGAGGAAGAAAAGAGGTTTAGCTCCTGTTACAGCGATGTCGTTAACGCACATGGCAACGAGATCTTGGCCGACCCTCTCGTGGCGCCCATGGTCGATGGCTAGACGCAGTTTGGTGCCGACACCATCCGTGCCGCTGACCAGGATCGGGTCGTCCCAATCGCCAGCTTCTTTTAAGCTGAATAGCGCGCCGAAGCCGCCAATAGCATCCATTACGCCCGGTATCGAGGTGGCGCTTACGTCAGCCTTGATCGCTTGGACAAGTTCATCGCCACGGTCGATATCGACCCCAGCGTCAGCATAGGTCAGCGAACCCGTCATGATCGCCTCCTTTTGGTGTGCGCAGCAGCGATAGAGCAAAGCGGAGAAAGAACCAATGATTGTCGTCGATCGTTTTGGGGCGCCAATTCTTCGCTTTTCGATTCTGGCGTGCGGCGGGGGGACGGGAATTCTGAGGCTTATGCGGAAATTAGGTGGGTTGGGAGCCTTTGTGCCTCTTCCAATTGGTGAGCCAGGGGCATAAGTCACTGTCTATGAGTATTCGTGGTACTGGCTTACTTCTGCATCTTTCTACTGCTGTGCCTGCCGGTTTGGCGGAGCGCTTTGAAGGCGTCGCAGCACAGGACTTTGTTGCTGCTCTTCATGAGGACCTGCTCGACATGGCGTCAACTTGGCGGCGTGTGGGGCGAGAGCGTCAGGTTGTGGTGTTGCTCGATGGAGATGAGGACGCAGCGATGCGGCGCATCGCACGGCGCGGCTTGATCGCCGAGGTCGGATACGTCAAAAAGTCTCAGCTTGTGGAGCGCGTGATCAAGGCGCTTTCGTCGCATCGCATCGTCGCTGTACTGGATCAGCCACCACCCGACTTTGCTCTCGTCGATATTGACCGTTTGCTGCGCCGCGCAGGGGAAGGGTTGGCTTTTAGCGCCGATCTCGATGGTGACTGGGCTGCCTTTGCGCTCGCTAATACGGCGGTACAGGTGCTTTCGGCTGGAGCCGACTTGGCGAGTTTTGTCGCTGAAGCACGCCTAGCTGATGTGCCCTTGCATCCGATGACTCCTTTCGGACGAATCGATAGCGAGAGCGAGTTGTCGGCGCTCGGGCTGCGCATAAGGGAGCGCCGAGC
>JAPKCE010000526.1 GCA_028823075.1 Myxococcota bacterium | reverse complement strand
GAGAACGGCGACCGCTGAGTCGGGTTGCGACACCTCGGCCATGACGCGAATATTGATGTTTCCTAGGCGGTCGACCAAGGGAGTCACAGCCAATCTCACGCCGAACTCTTTCCATTCCACCGAGGTCCCGTTGGCGTTTTGGGTAACAATGGGGATCTCGCCACCAGCGAGAAACTCAGCCTTTTCACCGGCACTTGCGAGCAAACGGGGCTGTGCCAATAAACGCCCGTAGCCGCTGTTGAACTGCAAACCGAAACTAAAGGGCGTCTCGCCAGCCATATCCATAGTGGCGCCGCCGCTGTCGGTGACAGGGCCGAGGAAACCGCGAGTCATATTGACGCCGAGCTGGCCTTTTCCAGTAATCTGCAGCGGCAAGCGCACGCCGACAAGATCGTTACGACTGCGCCGCACTTCGACGAACTGACATTCGATGAGCACCATGCGCCGATTGCCAATTTTAATGAGGTTTTCGACGCTCACACCGGCAGATTTAATAATCTCAGCTGCCTTTTCCATATCATCGCTGCTGGGGACCGTGCCCTCGACGAATAAGGTCGGCCCAATAAGCACCGCCTCGATGTGGTCGTAGCCATGTTTGCGGAAACGCTCAGTCAGGCCATCGGCAATAGCCGCTTTCGCCGAATCGGCGATGGTCACCATGTTGATAACACCCGGATGCATCTCGCGAACCATACTCAAACGACGGTGCTCTTTGACCGTGCGCACTTCACCGTGCAGCACCAACTTATCGCCCATCTCGCGCACTTTGACCCGAGGAAGGCCGCGAATAAGGCGACTAACCTCGCGTTCAGAAGCCTGCATATCCTGAGTCGTTACAATGACATCGAGCTGTTCAGAGCCGCCAGGGCCAAAAATCGTCAAGGAGGTGCGCCCTGGTGCGACTCCGGTGATCAGAAGTTGTCGGCGCGACAAGGCGCGCACATCGGCGACTTTCGGGTTGCCAATCGCCACTTTGGTGATGTTGGAACGATTGACCACGCGCTGCTGCCCAGCAGCCACGCGTACGCTGGCCGCGGTAGCCGGTGCGGCGATCAAAGCGAGCGCAATAGCGCTGAAAATTCGCAGGTTCATCATGGTGCCGCGGATCATGGTCGAAAGGCCCTTTCAGGTCAAACTTCGCGACCCGCTCAAAGCAGCCAGCCGAAAGACGAGGAGAGCATCCACAACCAACCCGCCGTGATCGCCACCGCGTAAGGCACGCTCGAGTCCTGCGCTTTCGCTCGGCGCGCTCTGCTAAGGAGGCCGAACAGGGCGTTACGAAAATTGCCGTCCGCGATGAGTCGGGCGATGCCCAAAATACCACCAGCCAGGGCGATGCGAGCTAGTAAATGCCAGGCAAGCCCGGGGTCGAGCGCCAGGCTCAGCGCCGCCAGGAGCTTCACATCACCAGCGCCTAAGGCACCGATAAAATAGAGCAACAGCCCGATCGAGAAACAGATGACGAAGGCTAGCCCCGCAGCGCTCAGCCCCGAAAGGCCGCGCGCCGAAAGATGTAAGGCCAGCAGGCCAAAACCAATAACAAGGTTCAGTCGGTTCGGTATGCGCCGCGAAGACAGGTCCGTATAACAAGCAGCAGCGAGTCCGGCTAAACTCAGCGCCAAGGCACCAAAGGCTGCGAACTCACCGCTGAAAAGAAACGACGAAGCCACTTAAGGGGCGTTGTTGGTACCGAAGTTTTCCAAGGTCTTGCTCCGCTGCTCCTGCGTGCTCTCCTTAGTGTAATCCGAAGTCTGTAAGTTGTCCTGGCCCGTCAAAGCGTCGGCGGCCAAACCAAAAAGACCGGCGATATTTTGCCCAAAGAGGGTGATCACACCGATGGCTGCGATAGCAATCACCGCCACAATGATGATGTATTCGGTCATTCCCTGACCCTCTTCATCCTGCCAAAATCTTTGAATAGTCTTACGTAAATTCATGTGACCTCCTTGAGCGAGCTTGTGTGCGTTGCGCTCATAACATGTTATCGGCGCATCAGCGCGGTTGTTGCTCAGTTCTTTTGCACCGAAAACAACGAAAGCCGAGCCGAAGCCCGACTTTCGTTGGTGACCCCACGGGGAATTGAACCCCGGTTTACGGCGTGAGAGGCCGTCGTCCTAACCGCTAGACGATGGGGCCACATTTGGCTGGGGTGCAGGGAGTCGAACCCCGATTGATGATACCAG
>JAPKCE010000525.1 GCA_028823075.1 Myxococcota bacterium | reverse complement strand
TCAAAGGGAAGAACAGCCTACGCTTGCGCAATGTACCTTGGCAGGATGCCCTAAAGGTGGTGCTGCGGGTCAAAGGACTGGGCGCCGTGCGCGACTCCATCGACACCGAAAACACGACCATCATCCCGACAAACCGCGAAGAGATTCTCAAGCAACAGGCCAAAGACCGGCGCCGTTTGAACATTATTCGCATCGACACTTTAGAAAATCTACAGGCCGAAGCGAAAGCGAAAGCTGATCTCAAAAAGACCATCGAAGACGGGGTGCCGACCAAGGTACAAATGTTCGCCATCAACTATTCGACTGCCGCTGACCTTGCTCCTCATGTGGAGAAACTGGTGGGTGAGCGAGGCCGGGTCCAAGTGGATGAGCGCACCAACTACCTCATCGTCGAGGCCACTCCATCCAACCTCTTCCAAGCCGAAGCGGTCATCAAAGAGCTCGACATCAAAACCGAACAGGTCTTGGTCGAGGCGCGCATGGTCGAAGCGAACACCACCTTTGTGCGCGCCCTGGGCATCCAGTGGCAGCCCACCTTCTCGATGGCGCCGGCCACGGGCAACGCGACTGGACTCCCCTTTCCGAACTCCATAACCGGCAACGGTGGCGCCGTGGATTCCTCGGGCTCAGTGGCGCCTTTTGCCACCAGCACGCCCTTTGCGGTCAACCTCCCATCGAGTCTTGAAACCGGTGCTGTGGGCTTGGTTCTGGGGTCCGCCGGCAATGCCCTAACGCTCAACCTACGCATCACCGCCGGCGAAAACAACGGCACGGCCAAGACCATCTCGGCGCCGCGAGTGGTCACTATGAACCACAAAACAGCCTCGATCACGCAAGGGCTTGAGATGACCATCACCGAGGTGACCGCTCAAGGTCCGACGAGCCAACGTATCCAAGCGGAGTTACGGCTTGAGGTTACCCCCCATGTCAACGCCGATGGCATGATCCATATGGTGCTCAACATTCAGAACAACCGACCTGACTTTACCCGCCAGGTTCGTGGTGTTCCCTCCATTGAAACTAAAGAGACGCGAACCGAGGTGATGGTGCGTGACGGCGAAACCAGCATTATCGGCGGTATCTATACGCGCAACATGGCGCGAGAACGTAAAGAAGTGCCTGGTCTGAGTAAAATACCCTTGCTCGGCTACCTTTTCCGCAACAGCTTCCAGACCGACGAGCGTCGTGAGCTGCTCATCTTCATCACGCCAAGGTTGGTTGATAAGTTGCGCCAGCAAGCCGGAATTGTGCAACCCCAAAGCGGGCAGTAGAGCAGCAGTCATGCTAGCATTTCAGCCCCACCCTCGGAGCCCGCTCATGCGCATCTGCTGTCTCATCTTCGTGCTTAGCGGTTGCAACAGCGGCGATTCGCAGGCCGAAGAGGTTGCGATGACCATCGCCGCGGTGATCGCTTCCGGCGATCAATGCACTTGGAACGGTAGCGATGCCACTTTGCTGCGGGGCAGCATGGACCTGCTCAGCCTAGTCTCGCCCGGTGGCGCCATCGGCCATTCCAGGCGCTACCCGATCGGCGTGAAGTGGTCGGTAAACCGCAATAGCGAAGAGGGCCCTGGCTTTGACGACAGCTTTATCACCCTAAAAGATGTTGAAGTTCGCCTCATCTATGACGAGGCGGTCGTCGCTCCTCCCACCGAAACCACCCGCCAGAACCTACCGGCAACCTATGTCGTGCCCACGATGGGAACTCAGGACGCTGACAACCCGCCGATTGCAGTCTTTGATCTCATTCCCACCTGGGTAGCGCGACGCCTAGCCCTCGATGCTCAGATCTGGGTCGATACGAGTTCAGGACGAAGAGCGAATACGCCTGGGAAAGACTACCTTCTGACCACTGAGTTCCGACTAAGAGGACTCAACGCGGGAGGCAAGCCGGTGGTCTCGAACTGGTTTCGCTGGGTGGTGCACCTCTGCCGCGGTTGTCGTTTGAAGTTCACCGCCACACCGCCCGCAAGGCCGAGCAGCAAACCTGTTTTCCCAGGAAACTATACATCTGATGACCTCACGCAGCCCGAGCCTGTTCCATCTCGTCCTGGGGTTGTGCTGTGGTGCTCGGCGGGTGTTTCGCAAGGCATGTGGATCCTTGATTTAGTGCAGCCCTCTCAGCCACTAGCGCCGCGGGAGTATCAATGATGAAAGTTGGCTTTCTAACCTGCCTACTCGCCTTTA
>JAPKCE010000524.1 GCA_028823075.1 Myxococcota bacterium | reverse complement strand
GATCCAAGTTAGCATGGGCGGACGCTGTTCTTCGCTAGCTTGATCTAACGCTTTGAGGCCAGCGGCAAAGGCCTCGTCGTAACGCGCCGTACTGCGATAGGCTTTGGCGAGACGCTCGATCAGCGCAAAGTTCTGACCGATATCGGCTTTGTAGGAATCCAGAAGGTCAACCACTTGCCACGCATCCTCTGCCTCTTCGATGCGCAACAACAACAGCCCGAGACGACGCTCTATTGGAACTTTGGGCAAGGCCCTTTCCAAGGTTTTAAGCGCCTCATGTTTGCGCCCCGGAACGTTCAGCAGTGCCATCCCGAGACCTTCCAGCAACTCGCCGCTATCATCTCCAAATTCGAGGGCGCGCTCAAACGAAATAGCGGCAGCGACCGGTTGAGCAAGCCCTAAGCGAATACGTCCCAAATCTGCATAGAGTTTGGCCATTTCCGCCGAACTCATCGCATGACCATGTTGACGAATTAGCGCCTCGCACCACTGGGCACCGAGTTCCCAGCGCCCCGTACCCATAAAGGCATGCAGAGCGTCGGCCATCGGCCCAGCGCGTTTGGGCAGGCCGCTCAGAGCGAAACTCTGGGCTGCAGCCTCGAGGTCGCCTTGAGCCAGTTCGATGCGGCCGCGACGCCGTAGATCTCGGGCAGCCGGCTCTTCAATATCGAGTAAAGGAGCCAAAAACTGCAAGGCGCGTTGGGGGTCATCTTGACGCCATAAGTCACTCAGCGCCCGTCGCACATCGGCATCCTCTGGACAAAGCGAGAAGGCGCGTTCGAGCATGGCCTTGGCTGATGCTCGATCCCCGGCGACTTTACGTTTTGCAGCGCCCAGCAGGCGCCTCGCTGCCCAGCGCCCGGGGTTGGCAGAGATGGCCTCCTCGAGCAGAGCCTCATCAACGTCGCCGACGGCTTCAGTCCACCAGCGGAGCAAAAGCGGGGCTCGACCGATCTCGGCAACCGCGGCTTCAAACACTTGGCTCGCTACTTTCAACTCGACCGCTTTGGTTTCGCCCAACCCAAGGCTAGCAGCGCGCCCCAGTGCACTACGTGTTTGCCGCAACATCTCGATCGCTAGGCCGGGCTCAGCGGCACGCGCTCGGGCGATGAGTCCCAAATTACAGGCATCGTGCTCGAGCACGCGACGAAAGAGTTCACTGCTCGGCTTGGCGTTTTGGGCCACATCCAAAAGATGTTCGTCCCACAACCCTAAATCCATTGCGCGCAGAGCAATAACCTCTGCTCGGTCGTCTCGCCCACCCTGCGCAAGAGCGTTCAGCAAAGACCGTAAAACATCTATGCTCAGTAGTACCGGCGCTTCCGTACACAGTGCCAAAGCCTGGTCATAGAGCTGGCTCTCACAGGCCTGACCGACCCAATCGTCGAGCCCCCCCACTCCATCCCAGGGACCCGAGGCTAGGCCGTCCAGCAATTTCCGAAGAGCTAGCGAGATCGCCAGACTGCGAAGCGGCGCTATCTCGTCATCGGGCGACAGCAGGGCAACACAAGCCTGCAAATCCCCGCACAGGCCTTGAGCGATGGCAGCTGTCAATTGCTCCACGGGTAAGGTCTCAACGGCGAGTAAAGGAACACAACTCGCCTCCTCGCCTGCTTTTAGAAGGCTGGACAGCCAGGAGCAGACGATCAAGCCATCTTGGGGCCAACGCTGCGCGAGAACCTCGATTTCCTGCCGCTCAAGTCCCCCTAGTGAAACGGCTAGTCGTGCGAGTTGAACTTGGTCTTCTCGAATCGGCTCGCGAACAGCAGCCTCAACCAGCGCTCGGCAGGCTTCTTTGGCGTGACCGTCGAGGGCCTGCAGATGAGCGTCGAGCATCAGCGAGGAAGGAGCGTCCGGATCTGGCGCCGTCATCTGAGACTGTAGAAACAGCGCTAGATCTGGGCGCTTTGAACGCAAAAATGCCAAGCCCGTTCGTCCAAGGAGTTCGGTTTCGGCTTGCGAATCAAGGCTCGCAGCGCAGAGTAGAACCGGCTCTATAACCTCTTCGAGGCTATCGCAGCGCTCAGCCAAAGTAACGAGAACATCCAATATCTCATGGGCACCCGAGAAGCGTAGAAGCAAACGCCGGGCCGTGTGCATCGCCAGCATTTTCCCCTGCGGAATATCGGCAAGTTCTTCGAGGTCGCGTACCGCCGTCGAGGGGCGTTGGCGCCAAAGCGAGCGCTGTTGCAGC
>JAPKCE010000523.1 GCA_028823075.1 Myxococcota bacterium | reverse complement strand
CGATAAAGACATAGATACTCACCGAAACAAAGCCGACGAGCAAACTCACGCGCGTGCCGTGGACAAGGCGTGCCGCAAGGTCACGGCCGAGATCATCGGTTCCGAGTAGGTGGTTGCCCCAGCCGTAATTTTGCGGAGCTTTAAGCCTAGACGGAGGGTCGTTTTCGTCCATGGAATAGGGGATGGGAGCAAACAGCGCCCAGTTGCCTTCGGGCATCTCAAAAGCAAACTTACGCCAATCGCCGACCACCTGAAGCTCTGGCGGCAGAGCTGGGTATTCCACAGCCAAGTTGATTCCGGCGATCGTGGGCATGCGCTCGGCGCTAGGGATATAAGTCAGAGCGACGCCGATGAGGCCGACAATAAGGAAACGCTTGCGGCCCGTGCGGCGGCTCAGATAGGCGAGAATCCCCGCTGCTACCAGAGCCGGGATAACGCACCAGGCAAGCTCGAACATATCGGTTCGTTGCAGCCAAGGGCTGTAGAGTTGACCTTTGTAAGACAAGATCAGGGGCGAGCCGTTGGCGATGAGGTCGGCGGCGACGTAAAGGGTTGCGAAACCCGCCAACAACCACATGCTGGAGCGATTGATGGCGCGCTTATTGAAAACCGTCCAGACGCGCTGCCAATAACTCTCGCCGATGGGCGCATTTTCGACCACCTGCGAGGACTTCGGATCAAAAGCGACCTTGTCGTTAGTCGTCATAATTGATCCTCGGATCGACCAGCGCATAGGTGAGGTCGGAGATGAGTATACCGATCATGGTGAGCACAGCGGACATGAGCGCAATCGCCATGACCACCGAATAATCACGATTAAGAATCGCATCGAAGCCGACCTTGCCAAGGCCTGGGATGGAGAACACCGTCTCGATGATGACCGCACCGCCGACCAGCGCTGGCAAGGTGGCGCCGAGCAGGGTGATGATGGGGATCAAGGCGTTGCGCACGGCATGTTTCCAGATCACCACTTTTTCCGGCAGGCCTTTGGCGCGCGCGGTGCGCACAAAGTCTTGGCGGATGACCTCGAGCAATGAGGTGCGTTGGAAGCGGCTAATAGCCGCGAAACTGGCGTAGGTCAGACAGGTTACCGGCAGCAGCAGGTGCCAGACGCGGTCGAGCATGGGGACCAGTGCACCCGTGGTATCAACTCGTTCCACGCCAAAGGCTATGATGCAGATGAGGGCGGCGATCATGGCGCCTAGTACGCGCATCCAGCCCGCAGGAGCCAGTGCGGCGCCAGCGGCCAGCGCCGCAAAGACCAGCACTCCAACAGCCGCAAAGCCGGGCATCCCGTCGACGAAATGCAACAAGGCGAGCGCCAGAAGTGAGCTAACTGCGACGCTGATCAGGCGGGTTTTACGTTCCTCGGAAGCGCCGAGGATCAAGGGCAAGGGAACGGCCATGGTCAAACCGATAACCAAGCAGCGCACCAACTCGGCATTCATCACTAGAGCGTCACCGCCCAAGCCGCGAATGGGTAACAGATTCCACCAATCGCCTCCGCCGAAGAAGAAGATACCGAGTAGAGCCACCCAGAATGAGGGCAGCGAATAGAGTATGAAGAGCACGACGGTGCTCGAGCGATCAAAGAAAGAGTTTTGTTCCACCGCGGCACGCACGCCGATGGGAATAGCCACCAAATAAGCGATAAGAATCGATAGGATCGCCAAGATCAAAGTGGGCTTCATGGCCGCCCTAATCTTGGTCGCAACCGGTTGTTGGTCTTTCGTGGAGATTCCCATATCGCCTTGGAGTACGCTTCCAATCCATTCGAAATAGCCGATCAAAACCGGCTTCTCGCTGTAATGACGCAGGCGGTAGTCACCGCTGGTCGCTCCTTCTTCGCTGGGCATCAGGGGCTCGCCGTTGCCGGCGATTAGCGCAAAGGGTTTGCCGCTTTCTGGTGCCGACAAAGCAAAGCCGATGGCGCCGGGCTTGGCCGAAACGGCAGCATCAACGTCCTCAACGGGCTCGCATTTGATCACGGAGTCGCCGGCTAGCTTGAGATCGGCGCCCACGTTTTTCCACAGGTCTTCACCCTCTTCGGCGTCGTAAAAGCAGCTTGTTTTTACCGGGGTTCCGCCGAGGTCTTCCCAGCTTTTACCTTCGGCTAGCAGCTCCGCTAGTTTGGGCTGACTCAAGCCTTTTAGCGCGTTGTTCTTCGAGGCGATGATGTGCACAGGGCGCACATAAG
>JAPKCE010000042.1 GCA_028823075.1 Myxococcota bacterium | reverse complement strand
CTGGCGCGCTCACAAGTCCTTAGCCTTGAGACCGAATACGAAACAGCTTTGAGCGGTGATGCCGCCGAGGCCGAGCGCTTACGCAAGGCACACAACAGCGCCATCGAACGTTTTACCAGTGTTGATCAACCGGTCTCACTGGGCATGATCGGCTTGGGGTTTGCCTTGGTGGTCGCCGGGCTCATCCCCTAAAACTTAATGCTGTGGTGCAAGGTCGGGCCTCTGTGCGCTGGATAACGCCATTTACGAACCAGTTTCCGTAAACAGGTCGCAACCTCAGGCTCGGCGCCGACGACACGCAAACCAAAAACCATGCCATTTTTATGGATCTTCATGTTGACCGTGATGCCGTTAGCCCCTTGTCGGCAGTTGGCCAAAGCCTGAAAGTTCTTCATCGTCACGGCGTCGAGATCACGCTTCGTTAGAGCGGGGTTTGCGGAAGGTTGTTTCGTTTTACCACGCACGATGATCGGCGCAGTGGTTTTCTCAGCCGAGTACTTTTTTGCTTCTTTTTTGACTACTTTTCGACGCCGTTGCTCTTTCTTCGGGCCAGTCTTCTCGAGTTCGTTAAGCCCAACTGCGCGTTCGGCCAGAGATCCATCCGGTTTTGCCGATTCGGGGGCGAGCGGCGCTGTGTTTTTCTCGGGTTGCGCCGGAGCCGGCGTCAGTTCGACGGCTTGAAGCGGCTCCACCCTTACCATTTTCAACTTGCGCTCTGCGGGGCCGAGCAACAGTAAAACGCTTACCAGCAACGCTAAAAATACCACGACTCCGCTCACCACCAAGGCCAGCGGAAACTTACGCTTCGCAGTCATTATGTGCTGCGTCGCTAGCTCTTGGGGTCCCGGACGCAAGGGCGAGGGCCGTTCCGACTGAGTTCGTTCCTCGAGACGACCCATAAACGTAGGCTCATCGTCACCGCTAGCACCAACTGGCTGCTCGGCGCTGGCGGGCAAGATATCGTCCTGACCGGGCAAGGTTGCGATGGTCTTCATAGCTTTAGGCTGATGGGTTGGATGGTCGGTGGCTAGCTGGTCGCCAAAACCGACTTCCGCCTTGGAGGGCGCCATCGGAAGCCCGGAAGTAGTGGCCGATGTAGGAACAGAGGAGGCAGCAGGAAGAGAGCCAACCCATCTGTCCATTGTGCCGCGCCCAAGAGCACCACCCAACTCTTCTAGCCCCTCGCTAAGGGCGGCGGCCATCGCTGCGCCGCTGGGAAAACGATCATTGCGACCGGGCGAGGTGGCGCGATCGACAGCGGCCATCAAGCTGCGCGGGAGGTCAGGGCGTTTATCGATGATCGACGGCACCCGAGCGTCACTGACATCGCGCAAGAGTTGCACCATGGAGTCAGCGCTAAACACCCGTTTACCAATCAACGCTTCATGCAATACCAAGCCCAGCGCGTAGAGATCGGTACGGCCATCCAGCGCGTCACCGCGCGCCTGTTCGGGGATAAAATAGGCGATTTTACCTTTGATTAGACCGGCCTGAGTTTCGTGCAGATTGCTCTCGGCGCTGGCGATGCCAAAATCGAGCAGCTTCGCTGTCCCCGTGCTGCGCTCGATCAGGATGTTTTGCGGGCTCACGTCGCGATGCACGATGCGTAAAGGCTGGCCCGCGTGATCGCGCATATTATGGGCATGATCGAGGGCTTCAGCGATCTCGATAATCACTCCGAGCGCTAGGCGGTCAGAAATTTTATTATCGGACGTGGCACCACGGCGCAGCAGATCGGCAAACTCCCAACCATCGACATATTCGAGCGCCATGAAGAGGTTGCCATCGACCTCACCGAAATCTTCGACGCGCACGATGTTCGGATGACGTAACATCGCCGCTAAGCGTGCTTCGTCCTCAAAGCGTTCGACGAAATCTTGCTGCTCGTTGAGATGACTATGAATGCGTTTGATAACGCAGCGCCGCCGAAACCCGCGCGGGCCCGTTTGGTCGGCCAGCCACACCTCGGCCATTCCGCCAGCGCCAAGGCGGTCCACTAACTCATAACGGCCCATGATGGTTTTGCTCATACATCGCGCCTACGCATGGCTGCGACCTCGGTCAAATTGTGGTCTGTGGTTTAATAGCTAAAAACTGCAGGGAAACCTTGACCGCAGAAGCATTGCAGCTTGTTATCATTGGGCCTCGACTGCTTCGAGCTCTTTGGATTTCATGAGCCAACCCCCTTTTGATTCCTTAGCCAGCCTCTCCTACGTTGAATCGCTGCAAGCGGACTTTGCGCGAGACCCCTCGTCGGTCCCCAAAACTTGGCGTCATTTTTTCGAAAAAGAGGAGGAAGAAGAGGGCGCCGCGGCAGACTGCAGGCCCAACTTCAAAGCGAACTCTATTTTCAACCCAGCGAGCGGCCAGAGTGCTCCAGACGGCCGCAAGGCATGGGACGACAGCGAAGTACCGCTGGTCGCAAGCGAGGATGCACAACGCCGCCTGCCATTTTTATACCGCCTGAAAATCTTTGAGAAACTGCCCGAGCAAGCGCTATTGCTTATCGCCAGTTTGGTGGAAGAGCTCGATGTAAGCGCCGGTGAGTTTATCTTTAATGCCGGGTCGGACGGCGATGCTCTGTTCATCATCGAAAGCGGTCAGGTCGAGATTATTCGCGGCGGTGAGCATGTCGCTTTTCTCGACCAAGGCGAGGTTCTCGGCGAGCTCTCGGTCATGGACAACATCCCGCGATCGGCCGACGCTAAAGCGGTTCAGAACTGCCACCTTCTGCGACTAGGCAACCAAGACTTGTACCGCCTTCTCGACCAACACGGCGTCATCGCTCGCGGTCTTTTTCACACGGTCACGCAGCGTCTGCGCGAAACCAACGCGCGCCAAGAACGGGTCGATTTGCTGATTCGCTCGTACCGCGTGCGCGGCCATGCAGTGGCCGAGGTCAACCCACTTGGGCGCAAGCTCACGGAGCACCCCGAACTCACCCTTGAACATCATGGACTGAGCGAGGCTGATCTCGACCTAGCCTTCTCGACCCGCACCTATTTCCATTCCGAGCGCGACCAGCGCTTGCGCCACCTGCTCGAACAATTAAAAAAGACCTACTGTGGACCCATCGGTGTGCAGTTCATGCATATCGACAACCCCGAGGTGAAGAACTGGCTCTACACGCGCATGGAGGCCACTCAAAATCGCCGACGTATGAGCCACGATGAACAACTGCGCATCTTTCGCAAGCTCACCGACGCCGAGACTTTTGAAGATTTCATCCATAAAAAATACCTTGGCGCCAAACGTTTCAGTTTAGAGGGCGGCGAGACCTTAATTCCGCTCATGGATATGGCGCTCGACGGGCTCACCCGCCACGGCGTTCGCCATGTGGTCATCGGCATGGCACATCGCGGCCGGCTCAACGTGATGGCCAACATCATGGGCAAAAGCCCGGCCAAGGTGTTCGAAGAGTTTGAGGACGGCGACCCGGCCGCAAACATCGGTTGCGGTGATGTTAAATACCACCTCGGTTTTAGCTCGGTACGGGTCAACGCCCAGGGCCAGCGTACCCACTTGAGTCTTTGCTTTAATCCATCACATCTCGAGTTTGTCGGCCCCGTGGTCTGTGGTCGCGTGCGCGCCCGCCAAGACCGCATTGGCGATGCGGCGCGCAACCAAGTCGCCGGTATCGTAATTCATGGTGACGCTGCCTTCGCGGGCCAAGGCGTCGTTCAAGAAACGCTCAATATGAGCGGACTTAAAGGCTATGAGACCGGCGGAACCCTCCACCTCATCGTCAATAACCAGGTCGGCTTCACCACGAATCCCGAAGAAAGTCGCACGAGCATGTACGCCACCGACGTGGCCAAAATGCTCGACATCCCGATTTTTCACGTCAACGGCGAAGACCCCGATGCGGTCAGCCACGTCGTCAACCTGGCCTGTGCGTTTCGAGCCAAATGGCGCCGCGACGTCATCGTCGACATGTATTGCTTTCGAAAATATGGGCATAATGAAGGCGACGACCCGAGTTTTACCCAGCCGCTAATGTACGCCAACATCCGCAAGCGCGGCACCGTGCGCGAAAATTACCTACAAAACCTGCTGAAACTCGGACAGATCGACCAAGAAGACGCCAACCGGGTCTCCGCAGCCAGTCGCCAGCGCCTCGAAGATGGCCTTGCTGCGGCACGCTCCGGCGAAGGCTCCATGGACACACCCAGCAATTGCGATGAGATCATCGAAGTCGAAGAGGGGTGTTTGATCGCCGAGATGGGCTTTGAGGTCTACGATTCCCAAACCGGCCGCTCGATGGCGACCTTTGTCGGGGGCGAGGACCGCGCCACCCCAGAGGTTGAAACCCGTATCCCCGCCGCGCAACTAACCGCCCTAATGGAACAACAACTCGAAGTCCCCGAGACTTTTAATATCAACCCCAAGCTCGCGAGGCTGCATAAACAGCGGCGTGCGATGGCAAACGGCGAGAGATCTTTAGATTGGGGCGGCGCTGAGACTTTAGCCTTTGGTAGCTTACTAGCTCAAGGCATTGGCTTGCGGCTCTCCGGGCAAGACAGCGGCCGCGGAACCTTCGCCCACCGACACGCAGAATGGCACGATATAGTCGACGGAAGCCGCTACATTCCGCTCGCTAACCTGCACACTAATCAAGGTAAATGCGGTATCTGGAACTCACCGCTCTCGGAAACCTCGGTGCTCGGTTTCGAGTATGGCTACAGCCTGGAGATGCCAGAGTCTTTGGTTATCTGGGAGGCACAGTTCGGTGATTTCGCTAACGGTGCTCAGGTGATTATCGACCAGTTCATCAGCAGCTCGGAAGATAAGTGGAACCGTTTATCGGGCGTGGTCATGCTGCTCCCGCACGGCTTCGAGGGGCAAGGTCCAGAGCATAGCTCGGCTCGCCTCGAGCGATTTTTAACCCTGGCTGCGCAGGACAATTTGATGGTCATGAATCTGACCACGCCGGGGCAACTCTTCCACGCCTTGCGCCGCCATGTGATGCGTAAAATCCGTAAGCCCATGGTCATCCTGACGCCCAAAAGCCTGCTTCGCCACCCGGCTGCAGTGTCGAGTTTGCAAGACCTGAGCGAGGGGTCCTTTCAAAAGGTCATCGTTGATTCCAAAGCTGAGACCAGCAAGGTTCGGCGCATTTTACTGTGCTCGGGCAAGGTGTATTTTGAATTGCTAAGTGCTCGTGAAGAGGCAAACCGCGACGATGTGGCGATTTTTCGCGTCGAACAGATCTACCCGCTTCCCGACCTTGAACTGGCCGAAGCGCTCAAACATTACCGCGACGACTGCCAACTAGTCTGGGTCCAAGAAGAGCCGGAAAACATGGGCGCTTGGACATTTTTTCTGCGAAAATTACGCGGCGTGGCCGGACGCTTCCGGCTGCAAGGTGTCACCCGCCCCGAATCGGCCAGCCCAGCAACGGGCAGCAAATCCAGTCATCAATTTGAACAAAATCTGCTGATGCGCCAAGCGCTCGGCGAGCCCGGAGAAAGTTAATGGAAATCAAAGTACCCAGCGTTGGAGAGAGCGTCACCGAAGTCACGCTCGCCGAATGGTTGGTGCCGGTAGGTGCCTACGTCGAAGTCGACCAGCCCCTGTTGCTGATCGAATCGGATAAGGCCGATATGGAGATCCCCGCACCGGCCTCCGGCGTGCTGGTCGAACAGCGTATCGGCCCCGGAGAAGATGCCAATGTTGGTGACGTTTTGGGAATATTTGAGCCCGGCGAAGCAAGCGCTTCGGCGGAACAAGTAGCGCCCGATCCGCTCACCGAACCGGCTGAGACTTCAACGGGACACGTCATGCCAGCAGCCGCTCGCGCCCTGCACGATGCTGGGATGAGCGCCACCGAAGTCAGCGCAAGCGGCCCTGGTGGGCGTATCTTAAAAGAGGATGTTGCCGCCGCTAAGCCAGCGCCGGCCGCCGAAAGCGTCGCTCCGCCGGCTACCCCACCGGCACCGGCATCGGCGCCAAGCTCCACAAGCACCGGCACCGGCGAAGAGCAGGTCGTGCGCATGTCGCGCCTGCGTCAAACCATCGCCACACGCCTGGTCTGCGCTCAGAACGAGGCGGCCCTGCTGACGACTTTTAATGAGGTGGATATGAGCGCCGTCATGGACCTGCGCAAACGCCACCAAGACGCCTTTGTGAAGCGCCACGGAATCAAGCTCGGCTTTATGAGTTTCTTTATCAAAGCCGCTATCGAAGCGCTTAAAGAGTACCCAGCGGTCAACGCCGAGATCCGCGGCAAAGAGATGGTGTTTAAAAACTACTACGACATTGGCGTGGCCATCGGCGGCGGCAAAGGCCTGGTCGTCCCCGTACTGCGCAGCGCCGACGCGCTCAGCATGGCGGGCATCGAAAAAGCCATCGCCGAATACGCCGGCCGCGCCAAGGCTGGCTCCATCACCATGGACGAACTGCAAGGCGGCACCTTTTCCATTACCAACGGCGGCATCTACGGTTCCATGCTCTCCACCCCCATCGTCAACCCTCCTCAAAGTGGGATTTTAGGCATGCATAACATCGTCAAACGCGCTGTGGTTGTGGGTGACGAGATCGTCATTCGACCGATGATGTACGTCGCTTTGACCTACGACCACCGAGTCGTCGATGGTCGAGAGGCCGTGAGTTTCTTAAAACGCATTAAAGAATGCATCGAAGACCCGGCGCGCATCTTGGTGGAAGCATAATGCTCGACTTACTAGTGATCGGCGCCGGTCCGGGCGGCTATGTGGCGGCAATTCGCGGCGCTCAACTCGGCTTAAAAGTTGGGATTGTCGAAAAAGAAGAAAAGCTGGGCGGCACCTGCCTACGCGTCGGCTTCATCCCTTCAAAAGCGCTACTCGAATCTTCGGAGCGCTTTCGTGCAACCCGCGAAGACGCCGAGGATCATGGACTGGACATCGAAGGCTTATCCCTCAACCTACCGAACTTGATGGTGCGTAAAGAGCGCATTATCGAGCAACTCTCCGGTGGAATCGCCGGGCTCATGAAGAAGAATAAGATCGAGGTTTATGCGGGCCATGCGAGTTTTGTCAGCCACGGTGACGAGGGGATTAATGTCGCCGTCGGCGAGCAGTTGATTCGCGCTGCGAAGGTGATCATCGCCACCGGCTCTTCGGCGAGCGCCTTGCGCGGAGTTGAAGAGGACGGTGACCGCATCGGTAACTCCACCGAAGCGCTGAGCTATGCAGAGGTCCCCAAACATTTGGTTGTCATCGGAGCCGGCGCTATCGGTCTCGAACTGGGCAGCGTCTGGCATCGCTTGGGTGCCGAGGTGACGGTGCTGGAATACCTGCCAAGAATCCTCCCCGCCTGCGACGGCGCAGTTGCCAAAGAAGCGAAAAAAATTCTGAGTAAACAAGGTTTGAAATTCAAGCTCGGGGTCGCGGTCACGGGCGCTCGCGTCGAGGGCGACCAATGCATCGTCGAAATCGACGGGGGCGAGCCGATCTCCTGCGACCGGGTGCTTGTTTCGGTGGGGCGCAGGCCTCATACCGATGGGCTTAACCTCGACGCCGTTGGCATTACCCCGAACGCCCGAGGGTTTATCGAAGTCGACGCCAGCTTTGCTGCAGGCAAAACGGGCGTGTACGCCATCGGCGATGTCATCCCAGGTCCCATGCTCGCTCATAAAGCCGAAGAAGACGGGGTTGCCTGCGTTGAAAAGATGATCACAGGCTACGGTCATGTCGATTACGACTTGGTCCCCAGCATCGTCTACACCGAACCGGAAATCGCCAGCGTCGGCGCCACCGAAGAGGCACTTAAAGAGGCTGGGCGCGCATACAAATCCGGACGTTTTCGCTTTGCCGGCAATGGGCGCGCCTTGGCCCAAGGCCACGCAGACGGTTTTGCCAAAATTCTTGCCGACGCCGACACCGACCGGGTGCTCGGAGTGCATATTATCGGCCCTTCTGCCGGTGAGCTTATTGCCGAAGCAGCAGCAGCGATGGCCTTTGGTGCCTCGAGCGAAGACATCGCCCGCACCTGCCACGCCCACCCAACCCTCGCCGAAGTGCTAAAAGAGGCGGCGATGGATGTGGACGGCAGAGCGATTCATCGATGATCAGCCTGCGTTACGCAGCGGAAACCGACAAACAGGACCTGTGGCAATGGCGCAACGATGCTCAAACTCGAACGATGTCCCTATCCACCCATGAAGTCAGCTGGGTCGAACATTGCGATTGGTTTGAGAGGGTTTTTAATGACGAAGCGCGGCACTTGCTCATCGGTGACAATATGGGCATCGCCTGTGGCAGCGTTCGCCTCGATCAAACGGGTGTGAATGCCGAGATCAATATAACGGTCGCACCCGAACATCGTGGTCTGGGTGTCGGGCTCGCGCTACTAAAAGCAGCCGCTGTTCAGGCTCAACTCATCGGGCTAAAAAAGCTTACTGCCGTGATTCGGCCGGCCAACAAGGCTTCAAAAGTTATCTTTGAACGCGCCGGTTATACGGCCTGCGGGCAGGGTGAGACGACCGAACATTTTGAGTTCGACCTCGGCGCTCTCTAGTCTTCCAAAATATCCCAAGTCATTGGCGTTCCGGCATCGGCATCCTTGATCAAGCGGCGGCCGAGCAACGATTCAAAGTGCTTGGGTTTCAAACCAAAGCCAGGGCGAATTGCGCGCAGGTTATCCGTGGTCAAAGGCTCGCCAGCAAGCGTGTCTGCGACCAAATACAAAGAGCGCCGAAAAGCCAACGAGGCTTCTTCGGCCGAGCGCATGCCCAATTCGGGGATTCCGATCGCTCGAAAAGCTCGATCGCTCTCTTCGACCAAGGATTTTAGCTCCGCAGGCTCCAACGAAAAGGCAGAGTCGACGCCGCCGTCAGCACGGCTCAAGGTAAAATGCTTTTCGATCAAGCAGGCGCCAAAAGCGATGCTCGCTAAAGCGACCCCGATGCCGTGAGTATGATCGGATAAGCCGGCATACACACCAAAACGCTGCGCCAAAGTGCGAATCGCAGAGACGTGAGTAGAATCGGGCGGTGCTGGGTAACTCGAGGTGCATTTGAGTAAGATTATCTGCTCGTTGCCCTCGCCCTTAGCGGCGGCAACCGCCTCTTCAATCTCCTCAACGCTACTCATTCCGGTCGAGATAATGATCGGTTTCCCGCATCGAGCGACGTGCCGAATTAACCCAATATCAACGATCTCAAAACTGGCTATCTTGTAACAAGGAACTTTTAAGGTTTCGAGAAAGTCCACGGCTGACGAGTCAAAAGGCGCTGAAAACCCGAGCATCCCGAGTTCGGCGCAGCGCGCAAAAATAGGCTCGTGCCAATCCCAGGGCGTATGCGCTTCGGCGTACAAGTCGTAGAGGCTTCTCCCCGCCCATAAGCTCTCAGGGTCGTCGATAACAAAGCCGGGCTTACGGCAGTCGATGGTCATGGTGTCGGCGGTATAGGTCTGAATCTTTAAAGCATGGGCGCCCGCCTCTGCTGCGGCATCGACAATGGCCAAAGCGCGTTGCAAATCCCCGTTATGGTTGCCGCTCATCTCGGCGACGATCATCGGCGGAAATTCAGGTCCTATTTGGCGGTTACCCAATACAAAGCTCATAACATCTCTTTCCATGCAGCGGCGACGCGCAATGCGCCTTGTCCATCGACCAGCCGGCGGCCAGCTCGAATCTGTGTGTGCCGCGCTTCTTGGTCATCGATCAAGCGCTCGAAATCGGCGACGACGCTAGCCGCGAACAACTGCTCAACCTCACCTAAATCTATAGCGGCGCCATGAGCGCTTGCAGCCGAAGCCAGAGCGCGTTGGTTCGGTGCTATAGCGCTGACCATGCGCGGCAAGCCCATGGCGCACAACTCCCAAAGGGTGCTGCCTGCGGAACTCACCGCCAACTGGCAACTGGCCATCAACTCAGCCATATTTTCGACATTTTCGTAGATTTCGAGCCAATCGCTATGAACCGCCTGACGACGCAGGCTTTCGGCTTGGCGATTATGCCCACCGATCACCAAACAGAGTTTCATCTTTCGCTTGATAATTACAGGCCGCAGCATGTCGATAAAATCGAAGGTATGACCTTGAGGGTCGGCCGCACCCAAAGTCAGAAGGACGCGCTCTACCCTAGCCAGCGAATCAACTGGTAAGGCATTACGGAACTCCCCGCGTAAAAGCGCATACCGAAGCCCGCATAAACGCTTCGTCCCTGGATGCTCATCGATGCTCGCAGCGAGATTTTGATTGAGCGCCAAGCTTAGACCGGGAAGAGTTTTCTCATCGTCAACAATCTGCATGCTGGGCCGTTCGCTGGCTTGCCAAGGCGTGAGATAATCAGCAGCAAGACCATAGCGATCGACCACCAAACCGCTGCCGCTCATCGCAGCTAAAGCTTCGGGTTGTTGCTCGATTGGCGGCATCGGGCGATGCTTAAACCCACGGCTGCTAATTCGGTAATGATCGGCGGCGCTTAGGGCTTCGCTAGCAAAAATAGGCTTCATGCCCAACTCGGCGCAGGCCTCGGCCAATGCTTCCAGGCGGTCCGGCGCAGGGCTGCCGGTGCCGACGTCCGATTCGGCCCC